>NZ_JACHVA010000102.1 GCF_014230055.1 Puniceicoccus vermicola
TTGCCTTGGCACACCGTCAAACGCATTGACAAAGCTAGGTTGGTTCGGGAGTTGCCTGAAGTCGATTACGGTTCGCTCAGAACTCTGGTCATGGATGAGTTCGCATTGCACAAGGGGCACCGCTACGCCTCCGTCGTAGCCGATGCGGACACTCGGCAAGTGCTTTGGATCGGTGAAGGGCGCAGTCGCGAATCCATACGCCCCTTCTTTGAATCACTGGGCGAACACTGCGATCAAATCGAAGCGGTCGCGATGGATCAGAACAGCGCCTTTGACCTGGAGGTGAAGATGCACTGCCCGAATGCGGAAGTCGTCTACGACCTTTTTCATGTCGTTGCCAAATACGGCCGTGAAGTCATCGACCGAGTCCGCGTGGATCAGGCCAATGAACTAAGGCAGAACAAGTCGGCTCGCAGAGCGGTCAAACGTAGCCGATGGTTACTTCTAAAGAACAAGGACAACCTCAATGAAGAAGAACTTGTCAGGCTCGAAGAGCTGATGAATGCCAACCAATCCTTGGCTCAAGTCTACGTCCTGAAAGAACAGCTCAAAGAACTATGGCGAAGCTCAAGCATCTGGGGCGCCTTCAAACGCTGGCGCACATGGTGGAGGATGTGCCGTGAGTCCAAAATCAAACCCCTGCTCGCCTTCGCTGATAAACTCAGACCCTACCTCCGTGGAATCATAGCCTCAGCCAAATACCCACTCAACACCAGCGTGCTCGAGGGCATGAACAACAAGATCAAGGTCATCAAAAGAACCGCTTATGGCTTCAGGGATACGGAATACTTCTTCCTCAAGATTAAGCATGCTTTCCCCGGTAAATGACGATGAACCAAAAAAAAGCCCGCCGAAGCGGGCTTTCGTTGTTTGCGAAGAAATATTTCCTCGGGGAAGCCTATCGGCGTCCGCGGAAACCGCCTCCGCCCTGACCGCCACGACCACCGCCGTGACCGCCACGTTGACCGCCTCCACCAGGAGCGCGTTCTTCGCGAGGGCGAGCTTCATTGATTTTCAAAGCACGTCCGCCAACTTCTTGGCCGTTGAGTGCTTCGATTGCCGCGTGGGCTTCGTCATCATTATTCATGGTGACAAAACCGAAACCGCGGGGGCGACCGGTTTCACGGTCCGTGATCAGGTAAACCCGTTCCACGGCGCCGTATTCGCCAAAGAGCTGTTCAAGCTCAGTTCCGTCGATGTTGTAGGGAAGATTTCCCACGTAGATGTCCACTGTGATGTCCTTGTCTATTGATGCGCCGATTTGAGAACGGACGGTTTGGAAACGGCGCTTTCCAAGCCGCCATGCTGGATTCGTCGACGAAACGGCTTGGAATCTGAAGACCCGACAAACCGAGACCGCGGCGAAAGAGTGAAAACAATGATTGGGGAGAGCGGAGTCTGCGGATACTCCGTCTGGTGCGCTTGATGTCTGGTTTGCTTTTGCTTGGGGAAGTGGCCGTCCGAAGTGCGGCCTAATTACGATATTCGAGCCAGAGCAAGTGCGAGTCTGAAGAGAAGGTCAACCTCAATCGGCGCAGTCTCGATCAACATTTTACCCTTCATCTGGTCCAAAAATCGCTCTAGGTTGATCCTATGACTACCGAACCCACTCCCTCCTCTCCTGAAACAACACCACCTCCGTCCGAACCGACGGCCGCGAAAACCAACTACGATCCCAAGATCGTCGGAATCGTTTCCTACATCACCTTAATTGACTGGATTGTCGCCATCATCATGAACAACCCGAAGACTGAATTCGGATCGTTCCACATCCGGCAATCTCTCGGGATCATGCTCCTCATGTTTGTAGCTGGCTTTATCATGATTATTCCGGTCATTGGCTGGATTCTCGGGCTGATCGGCTATCTCGCAGGATTCGTCTTCTGGATCATGGGTCTCATTGGTGCGATCCAAGGCAGTAAAAATCCCGTCCCCCTTATCGGAGACAAAGCCCAAGAGTGGTTCCAAGCTCTTTGAGCCGAATCGGTTCTCTCAGATTTTTTAATTCCCGCGCCCGTTCCTCTCGAACGGGCGCTTTTTTTTGGCGACTCGCCCGTTTTTCGACCTAAAGAAATTTCTCCAAGCTCGAATTCAGAGAGCGAATCGTCTTCGCCTCCGGGGACTGTGACTCGATAAGAGCAAAATCTTCAAACTCGAATCCAGGACCTACAGTGCATCCGACCAAGACTTCAGCACCGAGTGGTTCCGCGGCCTGCCAACCCCCTTTTCGTACCACATAGCAATGAGGGAAAGTCTCGCCCCCAACGACGATTTTCTCAACTCGGTCGCTCCCGGGTTCCCATTGATAGAGGATCACCCCTTCCCCCTCATAAAGATGCCAAACCTCGTCACTGAGCACTCGGTGAAAGCGACTCACCTCCCCTTGCTTGAGATGGAAATAAATATGAGTCACGGCCGAACGTTCCGAGCGACCATCTTCTGGCGTCACTCGTTCGGCCGACTTGAAAAGCTCTCGAAAGGCCCCGCCTTCAGGATGTGGCTCCAATCCAAACTGACCTCTCCAATCGTCCATAGAAACAAGCGTTCGAAATCAATCGTTCAGAGTCAACGAATTCCCCACACCGCTTGAAAAGCCGCTCCCAAATGGACGGGGTTGAGCAATTGCATCAGCCGTGCCCGGTGGGAAGCTGCCTCCGGAGAAGCTCCTCCTTCGACGATGCCCTGGATTGCTCGGGAGGCCTTTTCCATGAAAAACGCTTCCTGACGTTGTGGCCCACCGGCCTGGAACCCATTGCGCTCAAGGACAGAGATCACTCGATCCCAGCAGACATTGCAGGTCAGATCCTGGTGACCCGGCTGAGCCAACAAGTTTGCAATCTGCTGGTGGCGGAAATATGCGCGACCGGTTCCACCGGGCAGGTTCTTCACCAATGCTTCCCAGAATGATCCGTAATCGAGGGTCAAAAAGATCCCCTTCCACTCGCTCCGGAGATATCCTTCGAGCACCGAATCCACCTCCACGGAAAGATCCAACCGATACCCCTCGGGAGCCACCTCCGGCAATACTTCGCTCAACTTCAGCGCATCTTCACTCTCGGGTCGGCTGAAAATTTCGCAAAGACTTTCATCCTCGGCCTGGCCGACAAAAACTTCCTTCCACTCCCCTCCTTCGAAAATCAACCGGACGAAGGGCTGCGCATCCAACCACTCATTGGCGAAGAGGACGGTCGGCCCGGTGAGCTCCGGAACCTCTTCCCCGAGCCGAACCACCTGCGACGATCCGAAGGGATGATCCTCCCCACTCAGCAAGGAGGTCTCCGGCTCCGCCGCCACTTCGACAAAAGTGAACTCGCCCAAATCCGCCTCTTCCAGCAAGGACCGAATCGCCTCCACCACAAGCGGGCCAAAGACACTGCGCACGGCCAGATTGGTCTGAAAATCAGCCTGTTGCGTGGCTCCGACTCTCTTCCGGTCCTTGCGGTAGTAGCCGTGCTCCGGATCGTAGAGCGCAAGGCGCGAAAATTCGACAAATGGAATGCGGTCTTTTTTCTGCAAGGCCAATTTCAAACCCGGATGTTCCCACTCAGACATTTCCCATCCCCTCCTCTGCTTGTTGTAGTTTCAGCTGCGGATTATCCGCAAAGATACCCGCGATAAAGAAAATAATCGGAGCAATAAATCCAAGGCCAATGGCGGCGTGATAACTACCCAGATAGTCATAGCTGAGGCTGAAAACAATGGGCCCCAAGGCACTGGCAATGACCATCGAGGCCATATTGAACCCGGAGATCGCCCCCAATGCTTCTCGCCCATAGAAACGAGCCCAGACCGTTCCCATCACGGGTGCGAACGACCCTCCGCAGATCGCGAGTCCGACCATGAATCCTCCCAAAGCGAACGCCCCCGAGGCGAAGTAGAGCGAAGCCGGGAAAAGGCCCAGGCCAAAGCAGAAGGTTAGGAACGAATACTTGATGCGCGTTCGGTCGATGAGCCAGCCGATGAAAAGGCTCACAAACACGGTCAACACCGAGGCAGGCAAGAAAACACGGAGGATGTGAGCCTCCGGGATATTCAGATCTTCGGCCACCGAAAGAAGGTTGAAGGTGAAACCGGTAATGAAAAATGCCTGAAAGGAGAGGCCGATGTTGTAGACCCAGAAGGAATAAGTTCGCATCACTTCACGCTTGGTGAAGGACCGTACCACCTGGTTGTCCCGATTGACCCGGGCGCCAGGCTTTACCGTTCGACCTCCATCCATTTTTAAACCGCACTCCTCCGGATTATCGCGAAAGAACAACCAAGCCAGGAGAATGAAGAAGGCACCGCTGAGCAGCGAAAGCAGGAGCCAGGCACCACGCCATCCCGCGCAGTTGATTAACGAGTTAAGCGCGAGCGGGGCCGACGAAAAGCCAAAGGAGACGATAATGCCACTCACCGCCGAAACCCGTCCGCGGAACAGATCAAACCACTTCGCAATCATGTTGCGAGAGGCCAGCGTCATCAGTCCTTGTCCGAAAAAGCGGAGGAGAAAAAAACCAATCGTCACCGCAATAAAACGAGCGACGAGATTCCAACTCCCCTGGCTCCCAAAGGCAAAGAAGGCGGCAATCCGATCCACTTGGGACAATAGGGTCAGTGCCAAAAACATCCCAAATCCGGCCGCAACCGCTCCCTTGCGAATGCCGTTCCGATCGAGACTGCGTCCCATCGGCGTTACGAGCAATCCACTGGCAATGGTTCCAATGAGATAGGCAGTGCTGATCGAGGTCCGAGAGATTCGAAGACTCTCGATCAAATGGTCCGTAAAGACGCTCACCCCCATCGTCTGCCCGGGAATGCTGCAGATGATCCCGATGGTCCCAACGGCTGCGATCACCCAACCGTAAAAGACCCGGGGCCTCGCCGGAGAGAACGGAAAATGAGGCGAGAAGATTCCGGAATGATTCGAGCGTTTCACCCGATTACACTATGAGCTAGCCGACGCCAAACAAGCGACATTCCCAACCAATCCGTCTTTTCCAGACGGAGTCGTTCCGAAACCGGAGGGATCTCCTCAGTCCGAGAGGAGATCGTCGGCGATGTCGAAGTTTGCGAAAACACTTTTCACATCCTCCAGATCGTCGAGCGCATCGATCAAACGCAACACCTGGCGAGCCACATCGGCATCCGTCACGGGAACCGGCGTTTGTGGCAGGTAGGCCAACTCAGCGGATTCGGTCTCGATCCCCGCTTTTTCCAAGGCTTGAACGACATTATCAAACTCGGTCATCTCACAAAGAACCTCAAAGTGGTCCTCGTTGTTGATGATATCCTCAGCTCCTGCCTCAATCGCCACTTCCATCAATTGCTCCTCATCCGTTTTGTCCGAGGAGATCAGGAATTGGCCCTTGCGTTGAAAATTGTAGGAAAGAGCACCAGCCCCAGCCAGATTACCACCGTTCTTGGTGAAAGTGCTGCGCACCTCCGAGGCACTCCGGTTCTTGTTGTCGGTCGTCACCTCGACGATGAGTCCCACGCCCCCCGGGCCGTAGCCTTCGTAGGTGAGCTCCTCAATGATCGTACCCTCAAGCTCGCCCGTCCCTTTCTTGATCGCACGCTCAATGTTGTCCGCCGGCATATTGGCGGCCTTCGCCTTCGCGATGTTCGTGCGCAGTCTCGGATTGAATTCGGGATCCCCGCCTCCATCACGAGCAGAAAGGGTGAGTTCCTTACTGATGACGCTAAAAATCTTTCCGCGCTTCGCATCGATCGCGGCCTTATGGCGTTTGGTAGTCGCCCATTTACTGTGTCCGGACATAGAGAACGATATTGAGGTTAGGGAATTTCAGATCAAGGGGATTGTTTGGGCTCACTCCTCACTCGGAAACGAGCCCCCAACGGTCCCACACTACTTCTTTGCAGAGATCCGCTTCTTTTTCTTCTTGTTGCCGGGAATGACGACTGGCTCGTTTGCCACGTCATCCCGCTTGTTCGTGATGTACTGCTGGAGAATCGTCAGCAAATTCTGCACGGTCCAGTAAACCACCAGACCGGAGCTGAAGTTGTAGAGGAAGATCAAGAAGATGAAGGGCAGGAACTTCATGATCTTCTGCTGCGTCGCATCCCCCGAAGCCATCGCGGGCGTCATCCGCATCTGGAAGAACATCGTCACTCCCATGATCAGGGGAAGAATGTTGATCGGAAAATCAAAGATATAGGCTACCGTATCCGGCTGCGAAAGGTCATTGATCCAGAGGAACGGCGCGTAACGCAACTCCGAGGCTGTCCGCAGCATCCAGAACAGTCCGAAGAAAATCGGCATCTGAATGAAGATCGGCAAACAACCCGCCGCCGGATTCACCTTGTTTTCGCGGAAGAGACGCATCGTCTCTTTCTGCATTTTCTGCGGATTGTCCTTAAACTTTTCCCGGATCTCCTTCAGGGGCTCCTGAATCTTCCGCATCCGCTTTTGCGAGGCGGCAGCCTTTGCGGTCAACGGCCAGAAGCAGACCTTGATGATGATGGTCATCACCACGATCGACCAACCCCAACTCGGAATCACCGAATGGATGCCGTAGAGGAAGAACATCAGAATCTTGCTGAAGAATCCGAAGAACCCAAACTGCATCACCTCTTCCTGATGATCTCCGAGCTTGGACAAACGCTTAAATTCTTTCGGACCCGTATAGAATTCGAGTTCGATCGATTTACTCTCTCCCGCATCAATTCGGGAGATGGGGAAGGCGAGACTTGCCCGGACCGCATCCACGGTATCCGTATCCGACGCCAACTCGGCGGGGGTCAAATGAGTCTCGGTCGTGAAGAAACCATTGCTCTTCATCCCCTCGCCTACCGTCGCAACGAAGGCGAAATACTGATTTTTCACGACTCCCCAGTAGAGATTGGAGACCGTTTCTTGAACTTTTGGCCGAGCTTCCCGAGCACCGATGCCGAGAATTCCACCGCTCCCTTCGAAAACCTTACGGCCAATGAACTCGGTGTCCTCGCCATTGAAATATCCAAAATTCAGGAAATCGCCCCGCTTGTCATTCCCGAGCGAGTAGACGGTCCCCAAATTCACATAGACCCCTGTGCTGGATTCCAGCGGCTGATCTGCATGGTTGATAAACTCTGTCTCGTGCCGGATCAGGTAAGCGTCCTCTTCCGAATCCCCCGCTGGCGAGATCTCATAACTGCGTCGGACAGCAATGCCTCCGCCCATTTTACGCTCGAAAACAATTTTCGTCGCGGTCGTCTCGGCTTCGACGATCTCATAAGTCCCCTTGTAGGACAACTCGGACTCCGGACCGCGAAAGCTCAGTCCCAGGGACGGAAGAGCGGCCCCCGAGTTAAATACGAACGTATCGGGTCCCCCCTGCTTGGTTTTGAGGAAATGGACCTGCTTGATGGCACCACCACGAGTCGTGAAATCAACAGAGATGAAGTCGTTGCTGAGCGAACGAATCGTCGCTGGCTCCTCCTCGATCTTCTCGATCTTTTTCGCCTCCTGTTCGGTAACCGGGCTGAAAACCGATTCTGACACGGAGTCCGCTGATGCATCCTCCGCCTCAGACTGAGTGGACACGGAATCATCCAATGCCCCCAGTCCGCTTTGCGGAGCCTCCTCGGTCACCGTGGTCTCCGACTCTTCGACAACAGTCTGCTCAACAGGGTCAACCGGAACCGGTTCGACTCGCTGAGAACTTTGGTAAAACATCAGGCCAAACGCCGCCAGGATGCAGGCGAGGCCAATTACTACATTCTTCTTATCCATTTACTCGAAGATGGGACTCGTTACGCCATGCCCGAAGAGCATGCGCGAATTGTTGCTTCAGTTCAGAAAAAGGAACGCGGTCAACTCCCTTGCGGGCAATGACCACGAGATCAATCGGTCCGGAGAACTCCGGAGTTATGGCACGAAAAATCTCGCGAAAACGACGTTTCACGAGATTACGGGTGACGGCGGGTCCGATTCGACGAGAGACCGCCAGCCCCAAGCGTGATGGAAGCACTGAATCTTCTCGCTCACACACTTGCAGGTGGAAATATCGCCCGGGAACCCATTTCCCAGCACGCCGCAACCGGATGAACTCACTGCTCTTCCGGAGCCGGCACTCCCGGGAGAAGCGCATCCAATTACTTGGAGGCGGACAGACTTGCCCGCCCTTTGCGCCGGCGCGCAGCAAGGATCTTGCGACCAGACTTGGTCGAGTTACGTTTACGGAAGCCGAACTTGCGAGCTCGCTTGATTTTGGAAGGACGGTATGTCGGTTGCATGGTTCTCTCGAAAAAAGAGGAGACAAAAACGAATCTGCCCCTGCGTGTCAACCTCTGCGTTCAAGGGAAAAAGCGATCCCAACCCCTTCCCAGCGAACCGAAATCCAGAAAGAGATCTTTTGCAGCTAGAAGAAAGACCAAACGAAGCCCGACCTATATAAATAGTGCCTCGCGGAACCCCGTCCGAAAGAAAAACCCAATCCCCACCAAAAGCCATCCACCAGACAACTCCCCAAATCCCGCAGAGACCCATTCCCCCCAGGCCCCAATTCAGCGTTTCTCAAATCATAACTCCTAAAATGATTGCAATAAACCTACCCCAAAATCCTTCAACTTAACTGCCCTTAAATTCCACCACCAAAAATCCACGGAAAACAGCAAAATATTTTAGAACTGTTATCATATCGTCCTCTCTTCGATTGTTCGCGGGAAAAACACTGCTGAATCGACCAAACCTCAACGAACGAAGATCACAGATTGGCTCGACCTGCTTTCTTGACTCAAATTGGAGCGTTTTTTACATTCTCCTTTCCACTCTCGTTTACTCTCTCAGTTCTATGAAAAAAACACTCTCTCTCACACTTTTTGCATCCCTAATGGCCGCCTCCAGTGCCTTCGCTCTTTTCGGTTTTGGCGAAGACAAAACCGAATCCGCCAATGAGGACTTCGGCTTGCCTCCCTATAACGGAGTGAAGCATGCGATTGCAGTTTTACCTCCCAAATATACGGCGCTGGTCACTTACACCGGAGACCTTTCTCAAAACATCGGGTCGATGCTCGAATCTGCCCTTTACGACACGAATCGCTTCATTGTCGTCGATCGTGACCGCATCAACGACACCCTTGCCGAACAAAACCTTCAGGCCGATGGTCGATCGGCTAAAGCTTCGGATGTAGCCCAGACTGGCCTCATTCAGAGCGCCAAGTATCTGGCGGAGGTAGAAATTACGGATGTTGAAGGCGCCGAATCCGGTCAGAGCGGAGGTGTTTCTATTGGTGGCTTCCGCATCGGCGGCAGTGGAGGAAATGCCCAGATCACGACCATTATCAAAGTGATCGACTCGACTACCGGCGAGATCGTTGCGAAGGAACGCGTCATCGGAGAAGCCGGACGCAAGGGACTGAATGTCGGATACGCATCCTCAAACTGGGGGGCCGATGTGGGAGGTTTCAGCAAAACTCCCCTCGGTGAGGCGGCTTATGACAATGTCGTCCAAGCGACTCGCTTTCTCGCGGAGCAATTTGAAGACATTTCCCTCGAAGGGGCAGTCGTCACCGTTTCCGGAGATCGAATCATTATCAATCGAGGATCTAATTTCAATGTGGAGAACGGACAGAAATTTGTCGTCCGCGAAAAGGGTGAGCTACTGATTGATCCGACGACCGGAGAAGTGCTCGAACGAATTGAAGGCGCCGTCACGAGCGAAATTGAAGTCACAAAAGTCTCCGATAAAATCAGCTATGCGACCCTGATCGACGGTGTCATGCCCGCCAAGGGAGATGTTGTCATCGCAGCAGACAATTAAACTGACATCGTACCACAACCTCCATTCTACCCAATCCATCATCATGAAATTATTGATCAAACCGATTCTCCTAGCCCTCACCCTCGGAACGGCATCCCTCAGCGCCGGACTCTTCGAAGGAACCCTCACCTATGAAGTCAAAAGCGGAAACGATGTTCAGGAAGTTTCCTTCCTCGTGAAGGGAAACCGGATGGCCATCGAAACGCCGGCCAATCCGCGAGGGCTTGTATTGCTGAACCGGGAAACGATGAAGGCCCAAGTTCTGATGCCGCAGCAGAAGATGTATATCGAGGTTCCGGCCGACAAGTTCGTCAAGAACGCCAAACAGAAAGAGTCCGGCCAATTTGAGGTTACGGATGAGACCCGGGAGATCCTCGGTTACACGGCAAAGAAGGTGATCTATACCGACGGGGGCGAAACCTCGGAACTCTGGATCACCGATGAGCTCGGATCCTTCCAACCGCTCGAGGGACCTCTTTCCGGTGAAACTCCAGCCGAGTTACTGAATGCCTTCCCCAACGGAGGAATGCCTCTGGTCATCAGAACCAGTGGCAAAGGCCGCCCGACGGAGATCGTCGTGACTGCCATAAAGGCTGAGAACGTAGCCGATTCGGATCTAGAGGTCCCGTCCGGATACCGACCTCTGAACCTGAAAGGAATGGCCCTGCCGGGTATGCCTTGAACCGCTACAGTTTTTAAACCGAAAGCCCGTCGTTCAACCCCAGGTCGACGGGCTTTTTGTATCCTTACAATGGTGATTTCAAAATTGGAATGCTCCCCCTAATCCACAAAAAGAACTTCTTGCCCCGTTCGATTCCTCAGATGTGAGCGAAAGCCCCCAATGAACCCTTCAAAACCGCACCCTTATCCGAGCAAACCCAGCACAACTCAAAAAATCCGGCACTCCATCGTCTAAATTCCGTAAAAACACAACTTTCGAATGAGCTCTCATCCCTCTTTTCAAAGGGGGAAAACGCTATTTCGCAGTTGACTCAATCGACTTCTGGGCCGACCTTATAAGCCGTATGGAAAAACTCCCCTGTAACCAAAATCGTAAAGGCTTTACGCTTATTGAACTCCTCACCGTCATCGCCATTATCGGCATTTTGGCGGCGATCATTATTCCGGCCGTGGGCAATGTCCGTGTGAAGGCCGCTCAGGCAGCTTCCGCAAGTGACCTGAAAAACATCGGGCTCGCCTACAATAATTTCGCTATTGCTGGAGCACGATCGCGCACCATCGCCGATGGGGGATGGGAATCTGGAGGTCGAAAGGCATCCAACTCTGCCCAATGGGCACAAGTGCTTGCGGAATTTTCTGATCTCAATGACGGATCGATCTACTTTATATCCTCGGCCACCGACGTCGCAGCGATCGACATCCCCAAAGTCATTCTAACTGAAAGTGATGGAACGTATACCGCTACAACTGCATGGGGCGATGCGTCTGGAGCGATCAGCTACAACATGGCAGTCAACATTAGTCCCAATGCTTCCGCTTCCATCACTCCTATTGCATGGACGAAAGGTCTGTCCACTGGAGGGACTTGGGATGACACCTCCCCATGGGAAGGTGACGGCGGACACATCGCATTTATGGATGGCCACGTCGCATTCTACAAAAACCTTGGAGACTCAACAACAGGAGAACTTGTTGATCCAAGCACCGGGACTACGACCAACAACATTGAAACTGCCGTCGGAGGTTCCGCGAACGTCGTCGAGCCACCGAGTAGCTAATCCAACAGGAGAGCTCAAACTTCATTTCCCGAAAAAAGCCGACTTTCGAGTCGGCTTTTTTCTTCGCTATCGTCAGAAATTAAGTTTTTCCTTCCCCCCAACTCACTCATGACGAAACCGGTTTACATCTTCGGCCACAAGAACCCTGACGCGGACGCGATCTGCTCGGCCATCGGCTATGCCGCATTCAAAGAGGCGATTGGAGAAAAGGAGTTCCGCCCAGCCCGCTGCGGAAACTCCAACGCCCGCATCGACGCTATCCTGGATCGTTTCAAGGTGCCCCTTCCGACCTTTATTGGAGACGTCACCCCTCGCCTCGAGGATGTGATGAAGACGGAGTTCTGGAAGGCCGGCCCTCAGAGCACTTGCGCGGAAGCACTCCAACTCATCGACGAATACGATGTTCGGTCTCTTCCCGTCGTCGATGAACAGGGAAAAGCCAAAGGCTTAGTTTCCATTTTCGATCTGGGTGAGTATTTCACCCCTCGTGTGAGCGATCCTCTTCGCATGAGAAAGGTTCGCTCGACGATAACCGCGATTGCCCGCTCCCTAAAAGCGGAAACCGTTCACCTCCACGAGCCCGATCGCTTCGAAGAGCTATTTGTCCGCATCGGTGCCATGGACATCCGATCCTTCGGCAATTTCGCCCAGAAGGAAGTGAGCCCGCGACAAAGCATCATCGTGGTCGGCGACCGCTGGGATATCCAGGAGAAGAGCATGCAACTCGGAGTCCGTCTTTTGGTGGTCACCGGGAACCTGGAACTGGATCCAGAAATGATCGAACGGGCCAAAGAAAAGGAAGTCAGTCTAATTGTTTCCCCTTACGATTCGGCAACCACTTCCTGGATCATTCGATCCGCATCATTTCTCGATTCGCTCTTTGAGACCGAGACGATCCAGTTCCACCGCGAAGATCGGGTTCGGGATGTGCAAAAGCGGATCGCCCGCAAGTATGCTCCGCTCTACATGGTCACGGATTCGAGTGATCGACTTCTCGGGATCTTCTCGAAAACCGACATTTTCAAGCCACCCACAACCAAGATTGTACTCGTCGACCACAACGAACTCTCTCAAGCCGTCTCTGGAGCTGGAGAGGTCGAAATTCTCGAAATCATCGACCATCACAGGCTCGGAAATATCCCTACCGACCAACCTATTCTCTTCATCAATCGCCCGGTAGGCTCGACTTGCACCATCGTCGCCGATCGCTTTTTCAAAGAAGGCCTTGAGCCTTCACCCGCGATTGCAGGAGTTCTGATGGCCGGACTGATCTCAGACACCCTCCTTCTCTCGAGCCCAACCACCACTCCCACCGACAAGGAAATTCTCGAGCGACTAGCGAAGATCGCGGATGTCGATCCGCAGGAACTCGCTGACAGCATTTTCACATCGGGATCCGTCATCCTCAACTCCGAGCCCAAGCGAGTCATCCAGATGGACTGCAAAGTTTACGAGGAGGATGGCACCCGCTTCTCTGTCTCACAGGTTGAGGAATTAGGCTTTGATAACTTCTGGGAACATGAAAGCGTGCTCAAGGAGGCACTCGAAGAATACCGCACCTCCGAGAAGCTCGACTTTTCTGCCCTACTGGTCACGGACATCAACACTCAGAACTCGTTGCTAGTCGTCTCGGGCGAAGAACAACTCATTTCCGGAATCTCCTACCCATCCGTCACCTCAGGAGAGATCTTCGATCTGAAAGGCATCGTCAGCCGCAAGAAACAACTCATTCCTTATCTCTCAAAACTGTTTGCCGACTCTTAAGTCCTGTAAAAACGAGTCCGGAGAGAAAACCGGCATAAAGTGTCGGCTTCACTCCGGAAGCTTCATTTCTAACCTTCTCCTTTAAACCCAATTGATTCGAGTGCCATTGACTATCGCTACGGCAGCCCCGGACAAGGGAAATTCGCAAAAGGTAGCATCTCCTCTTTCCTCTAATTTTTTCACCCGCTAGAGCGAGCGTAGAACTATCTACCTCAGCACATCCCACCTGCTACCTAGTCCGAACTCAGCAAGTCCTCTCGATTCCCCTACCCTTTCCGTAGCAGAAACTCAGAATCGGATGAATGGTCTGGGCTAACTTCTGTGCCCAAAAACTAATCGAAAGAACCAGGTTTTCTCCCTCCGAGGAATAAGGCTCCGCACCCGATCCCTCCTGGAATCACGGTAATCATTCAGCCAGAATGGGCTAAAATGAGAACCAAATCTTCAGCTCTCAACAGGATTCCGCTGGAGTTGCCAAAAGACTCTATTGGAATTTTTCTGAATCGATAGCACCGAGCCCCTTCAGCACACGGTAATCGCCTTGAAAGTAGTCAACGAAGTCATCAACAGCGTCGTCCTGCTCCTTACTCCAATCTTCGTCTTCCCCCTTAAAAATAATCGCATTGAGGACGGGGCGCTCGTCGGAATTCTGATCGTATTCCAACCGCATAAGCTGCTCAAAAAACTGTTTCACCTCTCTCTCCGAATATGTCGAGTAAATCCAGTTTTTAGTAATGTGAGGAACATAATCGTCGTCCTCCTCTTTCAACTTTTTCTCGATATTCGAGTGGAGGCTCCAATTCTCACCACGGCTGTAAATCCTCGGTGGAATGCCTTTCGCTTTGCGTTCCGCTGCTTCTTTGGCTTTAAAAGCTTCAACTCTTTTGCGGATTTTCGGGGCATAGGCATCCCGCTGCGCACGATATTCCTCAACGGAATCGAATCCGGCATCCTCGATTTTATCGATGTAATTTTTCTCTGCCTCTTCGATATCCTCTTCCGAACGATAGCTCGCATCGGCCATTGGCGGTAGGTAGTCAGAAAAAAGATACACCGCGTCTGGCTTCTGCTCCAAAATCCCCATGGCTACCAGATAAACTTCATTTCCAGTCCTCCATCGGCTTCCCAAAAGATCTTTGGCGAATTGAGAGTTCCATGACTTTGGTGTGTAATTCCTATTCCGAACCCCGATCTGCGTGGGGCTGCTATTCACTGGCTTCAACCATTCGGCGAAAGATTCCTTATTCGATTTCGTCGCCGCCACCAATGAAGGCCTCCAGAGCTCCAATTTTCCTTCATCGAAAAGCATCACATTGAACAAGACGCCCGATGGAAGATCCATGATCAGTTCGGTCAAATCTTCTTTGATCACGTTGTAGGTAAGCAACCCACCCTTCGAGTCCTGCATCAGGTCGCGCTCCACATCGATCACGAAGAGAAACTTCTCACCCTTGGCCTTAATGTCAAAGAGCTCGACGGAAATTGCCCCTACATCGAGACCGTTATCATCACCAAGATCTCCAAAATTATCTTCCCCGAAGCGTCCAATGTTTCCAGTGCTTCCCATCGTGGGAACTTGGATGCTCACATCCGGCATTTGGATATTCTGGACGCTTTTGACTTGGAGACGCTGTTTCGGCCGAGCAGATTTCGCCTGCTTCTCCTGCATTCGGACCTTATACTCCAACTTTACCCGTTCAATCTTCTCCAGAGGAGGAGGCTCTTCAAAGGTGGGATTCGAAGGACGAATCGCTTCATACAGGGTCATCCCTCCAAATACAGCAAGGACGACAACGTGCAGCAGCAGAATCGCTATAATAATGCTCCAAAGGATTTTATTCGGGGGGGATTTACGAGGATGATACATAGCTGATGATTGTCAGCGCCTCCGCGGGGCCGCAGAGGGGAATAAATAATCAACGGTTAGGTGCTCATGGTGAAGGAAACCAGCTCAACACCTGCCTCCTTGAGAGCATTCAACACATCGATGGATCTTTGATGAGGCGAATCCGGATCAGCATCAATAGTAACGACTGTTTTAATTCCTGCGCGATCCGACGATGCCTTTAACCTAGCGAGAGTGTCTCGCAAACCTGGAAGCTCGCGTGAGTTCACCCCCCCCATCGGTTGGCGGTTCAAAAGTACCTGCCCGTTTGGCATGATCTCCACGAGGTGCTCACTCGGAAGTTCCAAATTCTTGGCGGGGGGTGCTTCCGCGGGAAGGGTAATCCCCAAGTCGGCCTCCTGCTGGATGGGCAGGAACATGAAATAGATCAACAAGAGAAAGACCACGTCGATCATCGACGTGATTTCGAACTTTTCTTCCGATTCGAGAATTTTGTTTCGCTTCATCACCTACTCCTGGTTGGTCGCGAAGATCAGGTCATAAAGACCCGCGTTAGCGGTCGCCTGCATGACGTCCTGAACATAGCGG
The DNA here is from genome assembly GCF_014230055.1 of Puniceicoccus vermicola. Lineage (NCBI taxonomy): Bacteria > Pseudomonadati > Verrucomicrobiota > Opitutia > Puniceicoccales > Puniceicoccaceae > Puniceicoccus > Puniceicoccus vermicola. The sequence goes on from NZ_JACHVA010000102.1 coordinate 15,681, forward strand.
TGAGGAGTCCGGGCATCCGCTCGCAGATATACGCGAGTATCCGGACTATTTTCGAGCGAGACCCGTATCGCATCGGCCAACTCATCCGGAGCCAACTGCCGAGCGCCAAAGAAGATATTTCCCGAAGCATCGATCGAGATGGTCTGTCGGACTCCTCGTTCTTCGGGAACCTGTGCCTCGACCGCGATCGGTACCTCTATCTTGATGTTCTCTTCGGTGATCTCGCTCGTGATGGTCATGAAGAAGGCAATCAGGAGGAAGACCACGTCAATCATCGGCGTGAGCTCAAATCCTTCGTCGTCTCCGCTGGGTGTCCAAGTATTCAATCGAGCCTCCAGGTATTCGGGGTTAAACTACCTTCGCGGCGAGGATTAACCTTGGCTCTTTCTCAGAGCGGCTACGAACTCGTGATGAAAGTCCCCAATGATCCGGCTGACACTCGCCGTAATCTTCCCATACTTGTTCTTAAAATAGAAGAAGAAGAACATTGCAGGAATCCCGACGATCATCCCGGTTGCCGTCGTAATCAGGGCCTCAGAAATATTGTTCGCCAGGGCCTGTGGCTGACCTACCCCTTGAGCGGCAATCGCGTTAAAGGCTTTCACCATACCGCTAACCGTACCGAGCAGCCCGACCATAGGAGAGAGGCTTGCCACCACCGAAAGGTAGTTGATGTAGACAAACGGACCAGAAAGCTCTTCCACAGAAGCTTCTTCCATCGCCTTTTCCATGGCTTCCGCATCGACAAAATCTTCGGTCACACGCTCCAAGCCTGCATCACAAATATTGGTCAACGGTGAGGGATTTTCCGCGCAGATTTGACGGGCTTCATCGATCTGGAATGCCTTCGTTTTTTCGGAAACTTGCTCCACAACGTCAATGTTCAGCAACTTCTTCGGGCGAATCGCGATAAAGTTATAAACGATCAGCCCAAGACCAGCGATGGAAAGAGCACCGAGCGGGTACATTGCCCACCCCCCCACTTTGACCATGTCAATCAGGCTGCGACCGGTATCCGCAACTTCCACGCCGTCATCGGCGGATTCTTCTATGATAACCTCTCCAGTATCTTCCTGACCATAGGTCGCTCCCGAAAAAAGAGCGCTGGCCATCATAGCAGCGAGAAGGGTAAAGATAAACTTAGCTTTAGGGTTTGTCATGGGTGCGGTGATTACAATTTTTTAAAAACTTATAGGTTGTGAAGAATAGGCTCAAGAGGGATTTCGAAGAAAGTCAGCTGTTATCTTCCTCCAAGCGATCTACCCAGATCGAATCGGGATAGAAGAAACGGAGCTGGTCACGAATCTCGCTCGCGGCCCCGAGAAAATCCTGGGCTTCATAAAGATTCGCAGTTCGAAAAAGCAATTCGGGGGTCCAGGGATCATTCGTCGTGGAATAGACAAGGCCTTTGGCCAAAGCCGAGAGAGCTTGCTGTTCATTCCCCTGACTTTCGAGCAGTGCCCCCCGCACTAATTCCCTGAGAGAGAAATAGCGACTGTCGGCGTCCAGATCGTCAAATTGCCCCAGAATCCCGTCGACCATGAAAGCCCGATCTTCTTGGAGGTGAATGTAGGCCTCCCAGAGAAATGCTTCCGGAGTCTCTGACGCCGAAGAGGCCAACTGAACGTCCTTATAGAGATTCCGGGCTTTCTCCCACTCGCCCCGAAGCCGAAACTCGTTGGCCAAGTTGAGATAAACCAACGCAAAATCCATCTGCCCCGGCCCAATCGGGAACTGCTTCACCATATCGTAAGCCTTATCGATCTCACCGATTTCGACTAATTGAGAAGCCACTTCGACCGCCTGCGGACGAAAATATCCCGTAAGCCGGTCGCGCGGAAATGTCCTCAAAATGGCGGCGGCCTCATCAATATTTCCGGAGGCGATCAACTCATCCAGAAGTCGAGTCACTAACGGGTGAATACGAACGGTCTGCGGATTGATGGGAACATACTTCAGAAGTGGATAGACCTCCTCACGAATCAGCTCCAGGGCCTGGTCATTTTCACCCTCTTCGACCAGCTTCGCATATTTCTCGGAGTCCAACTTCGGACGATACCCGACAGCGAAGGTAAGCTGGTCTTCCGGAATAGTAATCGGACTCTCAAGGTTCGGATACCGCATAACCAAACCGCCGACGGTGAAATCGACCAAAATAATCGGCGAATACTGATTCGGCCCATTGATCTGGGTCGCATCCACAGGGTTTGCGCCATAGCGCTTCATTGCGTCGTCAAATCCTTCCGAAACCACCGACTTCTTCGCCTCAGTCTCAGACTTGGCCGCGGTTTCCGGCTTGGTATCCGTCGGCGCGTCCTGCGATTGCAACGGGGCGACCAAACTTCCGGCGAGCAGACCGGCGAAAATGAGTCTCTTAGATACTGTTCTCATACTCAACCAATTCACTGTAAATCTCCGTGTTGCGGTAGCGATCATCACTTAATGCTTCATTGAGCGTCCGCTTAGCATCTTCGAGTTCATTCATTTCGACCAAGGTTTTCGCATCCATGAGGTAGGCGCGAGCGGCCCACTCATCAAATAATCCATACCCTAGGAATGTCCGTTCGAAGAATCCGTGCGCCTCTGGGTACTTGCCTTCATCAAAGTAGGTCACTCCAACGCGATAAAGAGCTTCCGCATGGGGCTCACCACGCCAATCTGGCGTTTTCAAGATTTGCATCAAACGCTCTCGAGCCTCTCCCGTGTTGCCCTTTTCAGCATAAACCCGGGCCTGGGCGATAAGAGCGCGATAGATGCGCGGATCCGCGGGGAAGTTCTCCTCTGCCTGTTGATAAAGAGTCATGGCTGCGTCGGTATCCCCTTCCGCCATCAGGAGGTCGGCCAGATTCAAGTAAGCGTCCACTTTCTCATCAACACTTTCCTCGTAGTCGATAGCCATCCGGTAAGCCCGTTTCGCAAGCTCAGGATCTACGCGAGTCTGATTGCCTCCGATCCAGATGAGAATTTTCGGGCTCGCAAGAGCCAAGTCCGACTCCTGAATCACCATCGGCGACCGCGGGGGCTTTCCGAGCTCCTCCAATGCCATCTGCAAGCGCATGGCCAGAGTTCTCTGATTCCGACGCTGGGCTTTGGTGAACTCCCGTGAGAAAACGGTCTCTGGTGTTTCCTTCGGGAACGATTTCAGCTGTTCGCGGTAATTCTCGAGATACGGCTGCAGGGGCTCCGCACTCTTCGCGAGTGCCTCACTGAACTCCTTACTTTGGCGCAACTCTTCGTAAAGGCCCTGATCCAGATTCTTGTTGTCCGCAAACTGCTGATAAAGGAATCCCCGGTTGGTCGCGATCTTCTCGCGAAACTGGGGATCGGTCTCCATTTTTTCAAGGAAAGCCAACGATGCCGTCAGGCGAGCCTTCACCTCGTCGTATTGCTCGACATAGGTGGAGATCATCGGATCAACTCCCAAGTTGGCCGGATCGTTTCCGTATTCAAGAATGGCCTTCCGATATTCTTCGAGAGCCTCACCCGGGCGACCTTGCTCCTTGCGAATTTCCCCGAGCTGGAAGATCGCTTGGGTCAACTGCCCTTCCTCGCCATACTCCTTGATATACTCCTCATAGGTCCTTGCGGCGCGGGGCAGAGCCCCGTTTTTCTGCAAGAGCTTGGCTTTCTGAAAATAGGCGCTGGTGATAAAGCTGATGCTGTCTGTGTGCTCGGGGACTTCGTCGTAAAACTTAATCGCACGCAGAAGTTCTCCATCGGAGGCAGCGATTTCCCCTAAGAAAAACTCAACCTCTCCTCTCAAACCACTATTGGGAAATTTCTGGATAAATTCCTCAAACTTCTGGGTCGCTACATCGGACTGATCCGAACCATAGTAGGTCATCGCAAGGCGATAGTTTGAATCTTCGAAATAAACGCTTTGCGGAAACTGATCGACGATGGTCTGGAACTGCTCCCTTGCCTTTTCAAATTGTGCCTGAAAAAGGTAGGACAGCCCAGGCCAATAATAGAGCCCGTCCTCAGCTGGAGTTCCTTTGAGTTTCGTTTTGAGCAACGCAAACCGATCTTCCAATTCGTCGAATTGCCCCTTATTCAGAAGATAGTTCCCCAGCATGAACACGACCTGCGCCGCCTCTGGGGAATCTGCATACTGCGCCAGAAAATCATCGACGGACTCATAGAAGGATCGCTCCTCATCCGACTGAAGATAAGCATTCGCCAAAGAAAGCAGTACTCGCTTGCGGAAATCTTCGTTGGACCCTCCCCCTTCAAGAATTTGTTCACCCAACTGCCGAGAGAGCCCTTCCATCCCCAACTTCGTAGCCGTGATGAAAGCAGCAAATCGGAACTCCTGAGCGATAGGATCATCGGGATAGTTGTCGACAAAACGGAGATACGCCCAGACGGCTTCGTAATCGCGCCCGGCCAAATAGTAATTCCGAGCCACACGGGCCATCAGTTGCGAAGTGTAAGGTGTCACTTGGCGAATGGCCGCAAGCTGCTGACGCGTATTTTCAAGTTCAATGATCTCATCGGCCATCCGCTCTTCAGAACTCCCACGGGCTCTCATCCGCTCGATCTGCGCAGACTGCAAACCTTCACGCTCTTCGAAGTAACGAAGGATCTGATCGCGAGTCAGAGTCGCATTATAAAGAAGAGCCGCCTGCGCATATTGACCTTTGTCTGAGAGCTTATCACCTGCCTGCATCAGGGCCACATTGAGGGAAACGCTATAACGCGAGGGATTGTCCACCGTGATCAGCGGCAATAGCTCCATGATCCCATTTAAATTGTTTTGCTCGATGTAGGCTTCGAGGATCAAACCTGCTGCCAGCGCTCGCTCGCGGTCGGTTTCTGACTTATCGAGAAAGGCGCGGAACCATGGGAGAGCTTTGTTCCAATCCCGTTGTGCATGCAGAGAGAGAGAGAGTTTCTGCAGAACGTCGCGCTCATCCGCTGGCCGAAGGCGACGGGACAAAGGTGGCGAGGCAACCTTTTCGTAGTCTGCCGCAGCCTTATCAAACTCGCCCAGCCCTCGATAGGAATCACCCCGAAACTCGAGAATCGCAATTTCCCGCTCCTCGGTTACTCCGCTTGCCAAGGCATTCGTAAAAGCGTCAATGGCCTGCTGCAAAAGGGCAGGATCACTCTGTTGACTATAATCCTGTAGATAACTCAGACCTACAAAAAAGTAGACTGGCCCGAGTGTAGCCTGCTCTTCCTCGGTTCCCTCCTTTAAACGATTAATGATCTCCAAAAGATAGGGACGAGCCGACTGGAAACGGTTTTCCGCAGAGAGCTCCGAAGCGCGTTCCTGCAAAGGCGTGATGCCCATCGATGCAGGATCGACCTGCGCCACCGCGCCGAGCGGGAGCATAAGGATGAGAACAATAAAGAGACTGAAACGGGGGTATTTCAAGGTCATGAAAAGGTTAAAATTGAGGAAGAAAGCTACCCCGATCAAGTCTGAAAGGGCTTTCCAAGCCTCACAGATGCCGAAAGAGTCACTTTTTCGATAATTTGTTCCGTATTCGGTAGATTTCTAAATCTGATCTTTTCCGCTCACAGCCCAGCGAGACAAGCCCATTAGGCCCTCTTAAAAAAGAAACCCAGAAAAAAGAGAAATTACTGCTCAGAGCTCTGCGAATCTCCCTCGGTGAAGAGCTTCCCTTGAAGATCCATCGGTGGAGACGGGGGCACTTCTTTGTGCAAATGACGCGGCGGCTCCTTGACCCGTGAGGCCATGGCCTGCCGCTTTTCCTCACAGATACGGCCTGCGATCTGGCGAATATGCATCCGGAGCCACATATTCGTGCTGCTCGATTCGCGGTAGTCGGCCGGACCATAGCTATCGATCCGCCCGGCCTGCAAAAGACTATCGTTTTGGGCGAATTCGGCTTCGCTCTCGGGATCGTAGACCGCAAAAGTGAGCCCCCCACTACGGCGCACGACCGAGAAGACTGGGACATCGCTCGGACCATCGGCGAGATAAATCATGTTCCGAATCGGGATGCGGCGATCCCCGGGAAGAATATTGGCGTTCACGTCGATGCTCGGATCCTTATTCGTCCCCTTATTGATCTCAAAAACGAAGCGAGTCTTGATCGTATTATCAACCATGACGCCGATCTGGCTCACCTCCCCACCCTCGACGAGTTCCAGTTCTTTCTGGCTTCCGTACCCCGGGGGAAAAGGCTTTTCAATAAATTCGCAGCCAAAAATCCCGTCAACATAGGGAGCAATGCTGCTGCCCCGAATCATCTCCGCCAGACCCGTACTGATAATATAATGCTCAATCGTCACCCCGTGCTTCTGGAAGAACGGATCCCCCGAGACAAAATTCTTGATCGTCTTGAAAAACTCCGGCAGCCCCGGATAAAAGCGCAACTCCCGCCCCAACTCCCTGAGTTTACGGTTCGAGAGCCCCTTCAACGGACCGTTTTTCACGTAACTCAGCAAGTGATTCAGGTAGACGGTATCCTTCGACACGTGGCAGCCTTGGCGCGCATAGAGCTCCGGCAACTCGTTTACCTCATTCCAGAACGTCTTTTCATCAATCCCATACGCTTCGAAGAGCGGGGATTGCATATACCCTGGGATCAAGGTTTTATCGAAATCCCAGATACAGGCGATCACCGTTTGACCGTGTAGGTTTGATTCTGCCATATTGATTATTCCGGATTTTTCTTTCAGGGAAGTATCTGTTCTGGCCGAACACGCCACCAGCGACAATTCTTTTCCCGACCTCCCCTCCACACCATTTTTCATGCACATTCTTCCCAGCACCGAATCGATTCGAGAAAAACTCTCCGAGAAAGACCGCGAAATGTCCGACCCCTCCATTTTTGGAGACGGTCGTAAAGCCGCCGCCTGCGCCCGTGAACATCAACGCCTAACCCGACTCCTCAACCTCTCCATCGAGCTCCGCTCCCTCGAATCCCAGATCGAAGAGTCCCGCGAACTTCTCAAAGATTCCAACGAAGATCCCGAAATTCGCGAGATGGCCGAAACCGAGCTCCCCGACTTAGAGGAACGCTCGGCAAAGCTTGAGGAAGAAATCACCCTCTTGGTCGTCCCCTCCGACCCCGCCGACTCCCGCAACACAGTGATGGAAATTCGCGCAGGCGCGGGTGGCGACGAAGCCTCCCTCTTCGCGGCCGACCTCTTCCGGATGTACAGCCGATTCGCCGAGACCCAGGGATGGCGAATCGAGCCAATGAGCTCCAGTCTCTCCGACACAGGAGGCTACAAGGAAATCATTTTTCTCGTCACCGGCGAGGAAGTGTACCGCCTCCTTAAATTCGAGAGTGGAGTCCACCGCGTTCAGCGCGTGCCGACCACCGAGACCAACGGCCGCATCCACACCTCCACCGCCACCGTCGCCGTGCTCCCGGAGGCCGAGGAAGTCGACCTCGTTATCAACCCGGAAGAACTCGAGATCACCGTGTCCCGGGCCAGCGGACCGGGCGGACAGGGAGTCAACACGACCGACTCCGCCGTCCAGATTCTCCACAAACCCACCGGCATGATCGTCAGCTGTGCCGATGAGCGCTCTCAGATCAAGAACAAGGCCAAGGCGATGAAAGTCCTCCGTTCCCGGCTCCTCCAACAGAAACAAGAGGAAGAACGGGCCAAATACGCCGCCGATCGGCGCAATCAAGTGGGCTCCGGTGACCGCAGCGAGCGCATCCGCACCTACAACTTCCCTCAAAGCCGCTTGACCGATCACCGGATCAACTGGACGACTCACGACCTCGACGGCATCCTCGCCGGCTCCCTCCAGGAAGTTCTCGACGCCCTCCTACGCGCCGACATCCGCGCCAAAGCCGAGGCCGCCCTCGCTGAAAGCACTAGCTAAACCCTCCCCTCCCACGATCCGTGCACACACTGCTGGAAATCCTCCGCAAATCTGAAGATCTTCTCCGTGATCGGGGAATCGTCGAAGCACGGCTCGACGCCGAGCACCTCATTGCCGACACCCTCGGATGCAAGCGAATGGAGCTCTACCTCCAATTCGACCGCCCGATGACCGAGGACCTCCTCGCGCAAATCCGCCCCCGTCTCTCCCGTCGCGCCCGCCGCGAGCCCCTCTCTTACATCCTCGGCCATCATCCGTTTCACGACTTGGACCTAACGGTGCGCCCCGGAGCCCTCATCCCCCGCCCGGAGACCGAGGACCTCCTCCAGATCACCACCGATCACATGCGAACCGAGCCGAAGCGCATCCTCGACCTCGGCACCGGCACCGGCGCCATCGCCCTTTGGCTGAAAACCTCATTTCCCGAAGCCACCGTCATCGCCACCGACCGCTCGACCGACGCCCTCTCCCTCGCGAAAGAGAACGGCGAAAAACTCGGTCTCGAAGTTGAGTGGACCGAATCCGATTGGTTCGAAAACGTGACGAGCCCCTTCGACCTCATCGTCTCCAACCCACCCTACCTTACCGAAAAAGAGTGGAAGGATGCCGAACCGGAAGTTCGCGACTTCGAGCCCAAAGAAGCGCTGGTCGCTCCCGACAGCGGTCTGGCCGACCTCAAACGAATCCTTGCCGAAGCCCGACCCTTCCTCGCGGAAGGAGCCCTCCTCGCCCTCGAAACCGGCATTCACCAACGCGACTCCCTCCAAAAGACAGCCGAAGAAGCTGGCTACTCCGAAGCGTGGGGTGAGGACGATCTCAACGAACGCGACCGATTCTTCTTCGCACGGGCCTAGCCCCGCCCTGAGCAACGAGCCAGCTATCGTCGATGGTGGCCTAAACCAGCGCAAGACCTCGATCCACAACGAAGACGATGGCGCAAATGGGAAATACCCCCAAATAAGCAAAAAACTTTCGACCTTTTCCCGCATTGCTCCTTGCCCCGCGGTGCTCCGCATCTAGCCTTCCTCATCAGTGAGCCTTTCCCCGTCCCACAAATCGCCTGAAATGTTGCACGGACTCCCCCGTTGGATCCGTCGGAAACGGGTTTATCGATTCTGGAGAGGATGGTTGGGAACCCTACCCCTTCTTTTTTTTGCCTCAGCCTTGCTTTGCATTATTCTCTGGATCTTTCCTCTGTCGGGTTGGACCACTCTGAGCATCTGGATCTCTCTGATTCTTCTTTCATTCGCATCCGCCCTCATCCCTGCCCTCCGTCCTCTTCCGAGTGCCTCCGTTTTGAGAGATCTGGACCAAGGGCTTCAGACCGAAGACCTTGCGGTGACGGTCGGCGACCCATCTCTCGGCTCGGCATGGCGAGACCTGCTTCTCCGCCGACTCCAGCCTCACCTCGCCTCCCTGCAAATTTCCCGCATCTGGCCGCTAAACTCCTCCGGTCTTCAGAAGATCTGGATCGTAGCCTGCCTTCTCATGGGGGGAAATGTTCTTCTCACCGCCGTCGTCGCCCGCCCCTCCCCGGAAGCAAAGATTCAAGTATCCGAAGCCGCCAATGCAGCTTTGGAGGAGATGTTCGACGATTGGCAGGAAACTGCTCCCGAGATCGAATCGGAGGAATTTGAGGCAATCCTTGCCGAGGTGGAAGAACTCCGGACTGAAATGGACCCCTCCCAGCAGACTCCGAGCGAACGCATGGAGCTACTGAGTAAGATCGAAGCCATCGTAGAACGACATAAGAAGTCTCAATCCGAGTCCTCGATCGCCGAACACGCGGATAACCTCGCAGAGCTCCTCGAGCCTGTCGAAGGGATGAGTGGCGCCGCCGCCGCCTTGCGCCGAGGGGATTTCTCCGACGCGGGTCAATCACTCGAGGAAATGGTTTCGGCCCTGAAGAGCAAAGACAAGCTCCCGCCTGATGCCACCTCGCAAGAATTCCAGAACCAAGCGGCAGAACTCGCCGAGGCCGCTCGCCTTGCCGAGAACCTCGAACTGGCCGAAAATCTCCAAAATCTCTCAGAGGCGGCCCTGAACCAAAATGCGACTCAATGGTGCGAATCCGCCAAGGCACTGGGTCAATGTATGAACAAAGAGGGTGCTCGCGCTCTGGCCGCTCGGCTCATGCAAGCCCAACTCGATCAGCTTGAAGCCCAGAAATTCGCCCTCTCTCAACAAAAGACTCCCCCCTCTTCCAGCTTAGCCGCCCTACTGCCCCAATCGAGCGGCGGCCCTCCAAATCTTCAAGCGGGTGTCGGCAACGGAGGAGCCCCCTTCGGAGACGCCACACAACCGGACGGGCAACTCGAAACCCTTGCCCTCTCGGGCACCATGGGGCAGGGGGATTCCCCCCGGGAAACCGTCCGAAGCTCCGATGCTCCCACCGAGGCGCTCCGCGTCGGCCGCCAAGCCACCTTCGAAGAATACCAAAACCTCTCCACCCAAGCGATTCACGACGAATCCCTCCCCTTGGTCCATCGCGAGACCATCCGTCGCTACTTTGAACGAATTCGTCCAAGCAACTCCGAGAACTAAACGCGGATCTCCCCCTCATCGAACCTATGGATACATCTCCCCAACACCACACCGTCGAAGCCGACGCCCATCTCTTCCGCGAGCGATTTGAGATCCTGCGATCAGAGATCCACAAATTTCTGATTGGTCAGGAAGAGATCGTCGACTTTACTCTCATTGCGATGATAGCGGGTGGGCATGTTCTCTTAGAGGGCGTTCCAGGATTGGGAAAAACTGCTCTCGTTCGCACAATTTCGCAGGCCCTTCACCTCAACTTTCAACGCATCCAGTTCACCCCCGATCTCATGCCCACAGATCTGATCGGCACCAAGATTCTCGTCGAAGAGCAGGGAGGGCATCCTTCCTTTGAATTTTCTCCCGGCCCCATCTTCTGCAATCTCCTCCTCGGCGATGAGATCAACCGGGCCACTCCCAAAACCCAATCGGCACTTCTTGAGGCCATGCAGGAGAAATCCGTAACCATCGCCGGAGAAACCCGCCCTCTCGCCCGCCCTTTTTTCGTTCTCGCCACTCAGAATCCCCTTGAGATGGAAGGGACCTACCCGCTTCCCGAAGCCCAGCTGGATCGCTTTTTCTTCAACCTCAAGGTGCCCTACCCCGGAGAAGATGACTTCACCCGTATTCTCGCCGCAACTACCGAAAAAGAGACCTCCAGCATCGATCAGGTCTTTGGCGCGAAAGAACTCTTGGAAATGGAACGATTCGCTCGATCCATCCCCATCGCCGACGATCTACGGCGGGAGGTCGTTCGTCTGGTAATGTCTACTCATCCGGAGACCGACTACGCCTGCGAAACCGTCCGACAGTATGTTCAATACGGGGCCAGCCCCCGCGCCGGGCAGGCCTGCATCCTCGCCGCAAAAATTCAAGCCCTGCTCAATGAACGCCTTCACGTCTCTCTTGAGGATATCCTGACCGTCGCACCGCCAGTTCTTCGCCACCGAATCATCCTCAACTTCGAAGCCCAGGCGGATGGGAAAACGAGCGACTCGATCATCAGCCAACTCATCGAAGAGCGCCGGACAGCACGCCGAAAACAATCCTAGGACGACAAACACTCCGCACGCCGCCCCACGATTCCCTGATATCTGTCTTCGCGATGCCGATCCACGATGTCGACGATCTGTTTGACGCAGACTTCCGGAAACAACTCGAAGCCTTGCGCCTACTCTCACGACGACTGGTGAACGGGCGCCAGAGAGCTGAGCGCCGCAGCGCGAAACGGGGATCGAGCATTGAATTCGCCGAATACCGTCGGTTCACCGCCGGAGATGATTGGCGTAACATCGACTGGAATGCCTACGCCCGCTGGAAACAACTCGTCCTCAAACTCTTTGTCGAAGAGGAAGATCTTCACGTCCACCTCCTTCTCGACTGCACCCTTTCTATGGACTGGGGCACCCCCGCTAAATTCGACGTCGCGCGCAAGCTCGTCGCCGGTCTGGCCTACCTCGCCCTGGCCAATCTGGATCGGGCAGGCATCGTGCCTCTGGGCAATCCCGAACATCCAGTGTGGCGCCCTTCGCGGGGCCGCGGGAAGTTCCTCGCCCTCCTGCGACATCTCGCTCAATGCGGAGTCAACGGATCTAACGATTCGCTCAGTGAGATCGTCCGCCAATGGACTGACATTCGCCCCCGGAAGGGATTGGCGATCCTCGTATCCGACCTTTGGGGTCGAGATGAAAAAGATGCTTTTCAAGCTCTCGATCTCCTACGCCATGCTCGCCAGGAAGTCGCAGTTCTCCAAATCGTTCATCCGGAAGAACTGACCATCGAAGGCCGCGGCGACTTCGAACTCGTCGACCGGGAGACCGGGCGCAACCGCAAGATCCTCGTCGATCCTGCCATCCGTAAAGCCTTTGTTGAACGAGTAAAAAACTATGAGCGATCTCTAGCCTCCTACTGTCGCCGCCACGGAATTACGTTTCTCCGAAGCGAGTGCACAACCTCTCCCGAGGAAACCCTCAAGGCTGCCCTACTTTCGGGAGGATTCGTCCGATGAGCTTTCTCTGGCCCTACGCTTGGATCTTCTCCGCTCTCGCGATCCCCATCGTACTTTTCTACCTGATTCGTACTCTGCCCAAGCGCCGCCCAGTCAGCACCTTGCTTTTCTGGGATCAGATCCAACCGCAACTGCGATCCTCGCCGCTGTGGCGAAAACTACGGCGACTATTTTCCCTGCTCCTCCAACTCGCCTTTCTCTTCCTCCTCATCCTCCTGCTTGCGCGCCCACTCCTGCCCGGCCAGCAGCGTGAGCCTCAGACGGTGATCTATGTGGTCGACACCAGTGCCTCCATGTCCGCATCTCACGGAGACCGTACGACCCTCCAGAAAACTCAAGATCTCTTGGAGAATCGAATCGCCAATCTGCGCGCGAGTGACGAAGCCTTGATCATCGCGGCGGACCAGACTCCTCAAGTTCTCCAGCGCTGGACCCCTAACCGCAGGCTTCTATTGGAAGGCGTCCGTCAACTTCGTGCGAGCTCCGGAGAAAGCAATTTGGACAAAGCCTTGGATCTCGCCGGCAGCCTTGCGCGTCAGCGGGACGATGCAAGGATCGTGGTTCTCAGTGATGCAGTTCTACCGGAGAGCTCCTCCACGGGAGATCGTCCCCCTTACGAAAGCTTGTCCATCGCACCTCCCGCCTCGCGGAACCGGGGACTCGTCGAGTTCTCCGCCCGCCGCTCCCGGCTAGACCCCGAAATCATCCTCGTCCGGGCTCGAATTGTCCAATCGGCCGGCACCTCCCCCAGTTCGGAGGAGGCTAAGCTTGAGCTGAAAGTAAATGACCGCCTTACCGATGTTCTTCCACTCACGTTCGACGAGGACGAGCCCATTGAGAAGACATGGCGAATTCCGGAAACGAGCATGGCTCGCATCGAAGCCAAAATCGTTGGCCCGGGCCCCGACTCCCTCTTTCTCGATGATTCCGCCTCCGTCGACATTGATCCGGTGGAAACGCTGTCGATCCGTCTCGTCTCGGCACCCAACCCCTTTCTCGAAGCCATCCTCTCCTCTCTTGAGCTAGTCGATGTTGCGAGAATCCGCCCTGACAATGTAACCGAGGATCCCGAAGTAGATCTCTACCTTTTCAACGAGGTCTCTCCACCCACCGACTTTCTACCGCGGGCGATGGTTCTCATCCAACCCTCTGGAGAGGGTGTCTGGGGAGAGAGGCTTCCTGGTGAATCCGAGGAGAGCCTGGTAACCGACTGGCAGGAGGAAAATGACCTACTCCGCCATGTCGACCTCGATCAAGTGGTCTTCCCCCAGTTCAGTCGTTTCTCTCTTCCCCCTTCCGCCGAGGTCCTCGCATCCAGCTTCGATGATCCCGTTCTCTTCGGTGATTGGGACTCCCGGGAGAAATGGCTCGTGACGGCATTCGGACTCGAGCAGTCGGATTTGGTCTATCGAACGGTCTTCCCCATTCTGGTCGGAAATCTCGTGCGCTCCCTTGCACTCTCATCCGACCTCTCGCGGTCCGACCTCCCCGGAGAGACCGAATCCCGACTCCAGCCATTTCCAGAACGCCTGGCCCCGAAAGAAGCCTTGGAAGACAACGCCAAACCTTCCGGATCTTTCTTGTCTTTTCCTCTTCGCAGTTGGCTCATCATCATCGCCGTCTGTTGGCTCATTCTGGAATGGCGACTCTTCCACCGGAGAATCACGGAATGAGTATCTCGATCCTCTACCCATGGGCCTTCGCCCTCCTTCCCCTGGGGTTTTTCTTTTGGCTTTGGCAGCGTCATTCGCTCTCGGACCTCTCCCTTTCCCGACGCCGGATCTCCACCTGCATCCGGTTCACTCTATTCACTCTACTGATTCTCGCCCTAGCGGATCCACGCTTTCTTCTTGAGCAGAATCAAACCCAGGTGGTTTTCGTCGCAGACGCCAGTGACAGCCTCGGCACTGAGGCCCTCGAGAAACTGTCGGATTATCAGGACTTTCCAGGGGAGAATGCCCGCTCGCTCGTTCTCTTCGGGGGCGAAGCCGAAGTTTCCGAAATCCCAGAGGACGGCACACCGCCCCTGCCTGGCCCCATCGATCCTACCCGAAGCCGGATCGCCAATGCACTCCGCTTTGCCGAAGCCACCGTCCCGGCAGGGAAAGCCCCCACCCTCGTCCTCCTCAGCGATGGACAAGAGGATGAGGAGGAGATCGCTGCGGTCGCCAGTGAGCTAGCGGCCCGAGACGTCCGGGTCCACACCGTCCCGATCGAGCCGGCCGACAAACCCGAGATCCTCGTCCGCTCGGTTTCCACGCCACGCGAGGCCAATCCCCAGGAACCCTTTCCGGTCGAGGTCGAGATCGTCAGCAACCGAGCCTCGACAACGATTCTGGAGATTTACCGCAACGGCGCTCTGAGTGCGGAAAAAGAAATCCAGCTCGAACCCGGCAACAACCGATACTCCTTCACCGAACGTGCTGGGGACGAGGGTGTCGTGGCCATCACGGCGGCCGTTCGCCCCAGGGAGGATCAGGACACCTATATCGATAACAATCAGCTCACTTCCCACGTAAGAGCTGGCGAAGAGTCCCGTGTGCTCCTGATCTCCGACAAACCCGAAACACTCCGATACCTATCCAGGGCCCTCCGCCAGGAAGGCTTCCGCCTCGACATCCGCCCCCCGACCGGGATCCCCACGACGATGGCCGAGCTGGAGCCCTTCAGCCTTGTCGTTTTCGACAATGTCCCGGCGACCGATCCTTCAGTCGCTCAGATGTCGCTCATTCATCAATACGTTCGCGATTTCGGAGGAGGATTTCTGATGATTGGTGGAGAAAATTCCTTCGGCCTCGGCGGCTATTTCGACACGCCCATTGATGAGATCCTCCCCATCCAATCCGACTTCGAAAAGGACAAGGAGACCCCTTCCCTAGCCGTAGCCTTGGTCATTGACCGCAGCGGCAGCATGAGCGGCGAAAAGATCGAAATGGTCAAAGCCGCCTCGGAAGCCACAGTATCTCTCCTATCCCCACGCGATTACTCGGGAGTCGTCGCTTTCGATTCTCAGGCATTTTGGGTCAGCGACCTGCAAAGTGCAACCAACGGCCCCTCCATCATCCAAAAGATTCGCCAGCTCACTGCCAGTGGAGGCACCAATATTTCCCCCGGACTCGACTTGGCGCATCGGGCTCTCGCCTCCAATCCAGCAAAACTCAAGCACGTCATCCTCCTCACCGATGGACAATCCCAGCCGGGGCCCTTTTACGAACAGACCAGCCGGATGGCTCGGGAAGGGATCACCGTCAGCACCGTAGCCGTTGGCAATGGTGCCGACCGGGCTCTCCTGGAGCAGATTGCACGGTGGGGGAATGGACGCTTTCACTTCACCGCCGACCCTCGCAAGGTTGTCCAGATCTTCGCCCGGGAAACCGTGACCGCCTCTCGCTCAGCCATCCAGGAACTTCCGTTCCTCCCCGTGCAAACCCGCCCCGCGGAGTTCCTTGATTCCATCGACTTCGACTCAGCCCCCTTTCTCCTCGGTTTCGTCTCCACCCAGCCAAAGGCGACCGCCGACCTCTGGCTCGCTACCGAAACGGGCGAACCTCTCCTCGCCACCTGGCGATTTGGTCTTGGCCGAACCGGCGCATTCACTTCCGACGCTCGCAATCGCTGGGCCATCGATTGGCTGCGATGGCGTTCTTTCGGTCAATTCTGGGCTGGGATCTTTCGTCACCTGGAAAGAGAGAGCGATCTCGGAACCACTCCTGCCCACATTGAGCGAAAAGGGGATCGTCTCACCCTCACGGCCGAGGCCGTCGGGCGCTCTGGAGAGATCCTCCCCAACGCCACCGCTTCACTCCAACTCCGGCTCCCCTCCGGTGAGACCCGAAAAATCGCCCTCAAGACTTCGGCTCCCGGCTCGTTTACCGCCGACTGGCCGGCCGAGGCGGGCACACATGTCGTGCGACTCTCCCTTGAAGAAGAGGGGCAGCCAATCGGAGGACAAACCCTTTTCTACGATGTCGGGTACTCAGGCGAGTATGCGCTGAGGCCGGCCGCACTCGAGGCTCTTGGCCAACTAGCCCAAACCACCGGAGGCTCTCTCGACCCGACCCCCGAACAACTCTCTCTCAATGACCGCGCCGTCCAGGTCGAAACGGAACTCTGGCCCTGCCTCGTCATAGCCGCCCTCCTCCTTTTCCCAATCGACGTCGCCCTCAAACGATTACCAGCCCGCCATTCATGAAGATATTGCCCAATGCTGCCCTCCTCCTCGCTGCCCTCCTGCCTCTGACGGGATACAGCGATTCGACCGAGGCCCCATCATCCATCGTCCGCTACGAACAGGTTCTCATCCGACGCCCTGAAGCCGGGCCCGCTTTTGACCGCGTCGTCGAATACTACCGGACCGGTCCGGGAAGCGAAGCCCTGGAGGAACGGTGGTCGAAGGGTTATGAATCCTCCTCCAGCACTAGAGAGAAAGCGGGATGGGCAACCCTCGCTGGGCTTCTCGCCCAACAGCAGGGTGATACCGAGGAGGCGACTGAGTGGTTCGAAAAGGCACTCGGAGCCAATCCCGATCAGATAAAGACCCGAATTGCCCTCGGAGAGCTTCTCGCCAACTCGGGTCAATTTCCAGAAGCCATTGCCGTCCTTGAGGCAGGCCTCAAACCCGAAGAACTTGCCGATCCGGATCAAGCGGAATTATACCGTCAGCTCGCCCTCACTCAGGAACGAAATTTCCAGATCGAAGAAGCGGTCCAGACCTGGAAGATCCTCGCTGAACAACCCGAGGCCGACACGTTTACGTTGGAGGAAGCTGCCGAAGCCCTGGCCCGGAACCAGGATTTCGATTCAGCCCAGAAGATCTTCCAGCAACTCGCCGAACTCTCGCAAGACGATCCCTACCAGAACATCCGGTTCCAGATTCGACTGGCTCGATTGAAGGAAGCTGATGGTCAATACGAAGAGGCTTTGGAAATATATCGGCAGGCCATGCCCCGGACCAGTGGGACGAGCTGGTTACAAAAGGAACTCCGCAGCCGCATCGAACAGGTCTATCGCAAACGGGAGGATCTTCCAGGACTTGCGGACTACTACGAGAACCGACTCGACACCCGCGGCCCCGATAGTGAAACCGCACTCCTTCTAGCCCAGGTCCTCGACGAACTGGGGCGCGACGAGGAAGGAACCTCATGGGTCCGCAAAGCCGCCGAATGGTCCCCCTCCCGAATCGACCTCAGCCTCCTTCTCGCGAACCGCCTCCTCGAAGAAGGGACTCCCGATCTCGCCATCGAAGTGCTCGCCCCCCTGGCCAAGGCGGATCCCACCAACAAACGTATCGCCGCCAACTTCGGTGAAGCCTACTGGGAACGGTTCGAGGAGGCGGAAAATGAAGAAGACCGCACCCAAGCTCTCGATCAATGGGCCCAACTCGCCCCAGATGATTCCGCAACTGCCAGCGACGTCTTACAACTTGCCGAGATTCTCCGCCGTCATGAATTGGAGGAGGAGACTCTCACCGCCTACGAACGAGCCGCTCAGCTCGATCCGGAGTCCATCGACATCCTCGAGCAATGGGCCGATTGGCTTTTCGTGACTGAGAGGCCCGATGAGGCGTGGGCCGTTCTTTCTACGATCGTCGCGACGGAAGATCAAAAAACCGCCGACCGATACCTTCGCCTAGCCCAACTTCGCAAACGCTATGGCGACCGCCCCGCCTCCCTCGAGGCCATTGAGCAAGGTCTTACTCTCGACCCCGCATCCTTCGACCTCCTCTCTCTCCAATGGTCCGTGCTCGCCGAAGAAGAGCGCTGGGAAGAAGCAGCCGACCTCTACCCCCTCCTCTCCGCCGCCGCCCCCAATGACTTCTTCCGCAGTGCGGTCGAGCAGCGACACATCCAAGCTCTGGCAGCCTCCGAGCAAATGGAATCCACCCTTGGGCGCCTCAAAAGTGAACTCGCGGCCGAGACTCTGGCCGAAAATGACATTGGCCTTCTCCTTCAGATCGCCATCGCCACCCGCGAAATCGAGACCGCTGAGACCGCCATTGATCAGATCCAGCAGCGATTCCCCGAGTCGATCCCTCTTCATGAGAACTCCCTTCGCTATTATCAGGATCAGGGAGAGTACGACGAGGCCATCGCGATTCTCGAGCGAATGATCGCCCTCGAACCAAAGCGAATGGACGAATGGCTCCAACGCTTGGCGAACCTCTACGTTGACGCCCAACAATACGAAGAGGCCACAGCAACGGCTGAAGAACGCGTAGCTCTAAACCCCAGCAAAGTCGAAGCACAACTCTTCCTTGCAGAGATTTACCAGAATGACGGCCGTTTCGAGAAAGCCGTGGCAACCCTGGAAACCGGACTCCGGCTCTCCGATGATCCGACTCCCATCCGCCAGAGACTGATTGATTATCTATCCGCCTATGGCCGCACCGAAGAAGCCTACCAACAAGCGTGGAAGCAGTTCGAGGAGGCCGACTCTCTTGAAGCCCGTCTGGCAACGGTTCCTCAACTATCGAATCTCGCCCTCCAACAAGGAGAAATCGACGAATTGATCCGTAACTTTGAACGCAAACGGGTGTCGGAGGAGGACGGATACCGCTACGCCCTCTTTCTCGCCTCGATCTACGAATCGGCGGGCGATCTGGTCTCTGCCCGAGAAAACCTTATCGAGGCTCTTGCTTCCCGCCCCCAGGACGTCGTCCTCATCCAGCAGATCATGGCGATGGCCAAGAAGGAAAACAATTGGGACGACTATGTCCGCTATTCCGGACAACTCGCTGAAATTGAACCTAGCCCCGATAATATCTTCACCCACCTGCAGGCCCTTCTCATGGCCCAAGAGTCAGAGGAAGCCATCGACTGGATTTCGGCGAATCAGGAAACGTTCCTCCGCAACATCGACTCTCTCCGCACCATGCTCCTCGGGCAAGCCGAGGCGGCAAAAGATCTTCTTCAACTTTTCGGGCGTTCTCTTCGCCAAAAGGACGGCGACGCCGAAGCCCAGCTCGCACTCGGGGAAATGCTCGTCTCGACCGAGAACTTTGTCGAAGCGGAACAAGCATTCTGGCAGATCCTGCAAATGGAGGAGCCGCCACAAAACCCAGGTTCAACAGCGCCTCCCAACACCAGCATCCTCTCCCCCTACCGCTATTCGCAGGGAGCCCTGAACTCCCGGCTCAACTATTCCCAAAGGATCCGCCAACGGGCGACCCAAATGATCCTGACGGGAAAAACCGGCCACTTTTCCCGCCATTTCTACCAGAACCAAACCAAACCAACATTCGATCAGATTCAAGATGCCGCCCTCATCTATCTAGCTGCTCTCGCCGTTCGGGAGAACAGAGCCGATGCGTTCCTTCTCCAACTCGAAGGGATCCTTGATCGCCGGGCCGATCCAATCCGGGAAAAGATGATCGCCTTTGCCCTTCTCGCGGAAAATGAACGCGCTCATGAAGCTGCCCTCACGCTACTCGACGCCGATCGCTTAACCCGCACCTCCCTCATCGAGATTCAGAGCGTCCTCCTCCGCAACTCATTCGCCCGATCCATGCAGGGAGACGCCGAAGCAACAGAAGAAGCTCTAAAAATGACTGACCTTCTCGAAGAACAATGGGAGAAAATCGATCCCCAACAAGCCGATGCCCTCAACACTTTCCGACTGAACCTCCTGAGTCAGGCAGGTCGCATCGAAGACGCCCGGGCCATCGCCGAGGAGATGATCGAAGAGCTGGATCCCACCGATCCTCAGGATTTCCAAAAAGGGTTTTACGCTATGCGCTTTACCGGAAACTACGCGATCGCCGAAGAATGGATCCGCGAATACATGCGCAATCCTCAATTGGGAAACCAATACGGAAACCGCAGTAGCTACATGATCCTCAGCATGGTCTACGCTCCTCTTTTACAGAACCAGACCCCGCAAGGCCTCGACCCCATTAGCCCGGAAGAGAGCATTGAAATGACCTTAAACAACCTCCGTATCTTCTGGTCAGAATCCTCGGGCAAACCGCAGCGGGGATCCAATCAGCCTAACTACGGAAACCAAAGAACTACACCAGTCTCCTTCCCGGCCCAGAACCCTTGGTTAACGAACTTGGAAATCCATTACTTAAACCAATTTTTCCAAACCTCGGCACTTTCCGATAAAGCCACAGCGGCAATGGTCGAAGGGATGAACGAGATCGCCGAGAGTCTTGAGGGCGAAAAGAGGATAAGGCCGTTTCTCACCATCGCTTTCTGGAATCAACTACTCAACCGACCCGAGGTGACCGCCACGATCACGACCCGCCTGGCCCAAGAGTTTCACCAGCATCCAGAACTCCGCCTGCTGGCGGCCCAAACTCTCCTCGCGACCGAGCAATACGAAGCCGCTCTCGAACAAATTCAGAAAGCCCGACTCACCACATTTGCCGACCGCCAGCTGCGGACAATGATCGAACTGAAAGCCCTCGTTGGCCTTGATCGGAAAGAGGAAGCCGAAGCCATTGCCCGCGAATTCATGACCCGGAGCCCAAACTCCCGGACGGACTACCAGTTGCGAAACTTCCTGCAGAATCTGGGCTTCGATCAATCCGTTTATCAACCCACACCCACTCTGAACACGGCAAGGTCCGTTACCGCGTCCCTCCGTTCCGGAGATTGGAATCAGATCAACGCGGTCCTCGAAAGGATGCGAAAACTTGATCAAGAAGGCGAAAAGGAGGAAGCCCAGCAGATCGCCGAGATGATTCTCTCCAACGACCCAAGCCAGAGCAACCGCGACAACGAATTCTACCTTCGTGACCGGGCACTCGATATCTACCTCAAAGACGAAAACGGCCACCCTCTCGAAAACAGCCTGAAAGAACAGCTTGAGGCCGCACCCAACTCGGCATTCCTTCACTATCGTCTCGCCGAGCTCGCTCTCAAAGCTAAGTCGAGGAACAAGTCCTTTTCTCCCTTCGAACCACACGTGGAGAAAATCCTCGAACTCCGCGCTGGGGACACTCAACTCCTCCTCCTGCTGGCCAACCTTCTTTCGCAAGCGAACGAATACGAGACCGCCACCGATTTATACGGTCAAGTTCTCCAGAGTTCTCCCGAAGAGGCCGTCAGCAATTCCCACAATCTCGTTCGCGCCTATGTTGAAGCCGACCGTGTGGCCGAGCTGATTGAGATTTCCAGCGACGCTGATTTCATCCGTAAGATCACCACCGCAAACTCGTGGGGGCTCTCCAATTTCCTTCAGCAGATCGCCAATCAACTGGAGAGGGATGACCGCCTACTGGAGGCCCTGGAAGTACGAAAGAGCGGGCTTCAGCACATCGACTGGAATAATCGCATCAACCAGATTGATCCGATCCTCGACCTCCAAATTGAACTTGGTCGAATCGAAGAGGCTCGGGAAACACTGTGGAATTCGATCTTCGCGGAGGAAAAGCTCACTGAGGGTTCAGATCCGCGCTTCGGGTTCGATTCCAGCAACTCGAATCGAGGGGCCCTCTTCAACAACATGCACTTCTGGAATTCCAACTTTACCATTCAAGGAGTGAAACTCATGGACCGGGTCAACCAGCTAGAACTCAATGATCGAGTCCTTACCTGGCTCGATGAAGAAGAACCGTCATGGATCAACCCGTCGGACCAGTATCTTATCCAGACCCTGGTGCGATTAAACCAACGGGATCCCTCTCTCCTTCAAGAACTCGAATCCGGAGAAATGCTCAGGGAATTACAATCCGGAATGCTGCACTACCGAGTAGCGATTTTATTTACCTTGGCGGAAAGACTGGCAAGCTGGGAAGACGCTCAATCGGTCGCCTTCGAGCTTTATGAGGACACGATCACTTCCCCATCTGGCGGGTATGGAAATTCTTACGAACAGCAAATCTTGATCCGATCCTCGATCGCACTCACCGAGTTGGCCGTTTCCGAGGAAGAGATCGAGAAGGCGAATCAGATCCTTAAAAGAACACTCGACAACACGTATCGATCCCTTCTCGACTCGAGCAATAATCAGAGCTCTCAAGAGACAGTCTTGGAGCTGATGACTGTAGCCATCCAGCAGGAAAGTCTCGACGACGAGGAAATTGAGAAATGGCTGAAGCAGATCCGCGCCCAATCGAATTGGGGCAACAATGCCGAAACCACCGCCCGCTATCTCGAGGTCCTCGCCAACAACAACCTCTCAACTCCTCTCTACCCCGCCATCCTCAACGAGGAATCCCTACAGGTTCGGATTCTGGCACCGGAAGAGATAAAATCGAACGGTCACTCAGCCCCGCTGACATTCGGCGATTCTTTTTTCACCTTGGAAAACGACCCGATTCTCTACGCGACTTCGAGCCCTCGGCAAGATCCCGTCGCTCTCTCTGACGACGTCCTGTTGGCAGAAGCCCTTGGAACAGCCCTCCCAGACGGTTTCGGCTATCTCTATCTCGGTCGAAACGGAGAACGCGCCGAAGACGCCCCCCGAGACCTCTGGTCCCTGATCTCCCTTCGTCCTAATCTGCTTACCCATCCCAATCCGGCGAACGCCCCTCTCCTCCCCGAAGAAGGCAACAAACGCCAGGGATGGGAGGAACTCCCTTCTAAACCCATCGAATCTTTCGCACTCTCGAAAGATGCTCCCATTCAGATCGGGAATCGGGTGATCTCTCCGGAGAACCACGAACGCCAGACCTTCATCTCCGAGAAGATTCCCGTGCAGAAAGACCACGACTACGTTTTCTCCGGCTGGGTGGGTGGTTTGGACTCCATGGATCAAGAAGGGTATACAAGATTTTCGCTGAACTTTTTCGACGAGAACGAAAAGTCAGTTCGATCCACGAGTACTTCTGCCCACATTCCCTTTGACAATCTTTGGTCTCCGGTCTCCGAGCTTGTCACCGCAAAAAGCTCCTCCCGACAAGGCCGAAGCAGCTATCCGGAGAATGCTCGCACCGTTCAGCTGAAAATCGAGACGGATCCGGGCGTCATTTTCGGGGGACTGCATCTCTCGGCGATTCCTCCGCCTCCCGAGGGAGCGCATTTTGACATCAACCAAATGATGCGCGAAGCCACCGAAGCCGCGAAAGAGGGAGATCCCGCAAAAGCCAGTGAGCTCTTTCTCGCTTCGCTCCAGGAGAATCCCCGTCAGACCATCACCCGCTGGCCCAACAATCAGGAGTACTGGACCGAGGCCCTACGGGACAGCGGCCAACTGGAAGCAATCTTCGCCTTCCTCGCCCGCCCCGAAATCCACGGCGACTCCTTCCGCTATTACCAGCAAACAATCCGATCCCAAAGCGACCTCAATGAGGTGACCGAGTTCGCCATCCAATCGCGAGAGGTTCCCTCGGCCGATTCTCTCCTCGAGATCGTTTTCCGCGGTGACACTTGCCTCCCAAAAAAGCAGCTCAACGCACTTCTCCTTGAGGCACGAACCACTGGCTGGGATCCAACGACACCAGACGAGAATCTAAAACTCGCACACAAGGTCCTCGGTCTCATTCCCAAAGAGGATGAAGCAAACCGGCCCTCTCCGAAAGCATGGGACGCGGCTCTTTTGAATTTGGAAGAGCTGGAGTTGCTCCCCGCCCTCCTTGATCAGCTACAGGGACCGGAGCCTCCACTCCCCAGCGATTCCGTCGATTCGCAACTCGTTCAAGCCTGGATTCTCGCCGGCCAAAACCCCGATAGCGCCAGTATGATCCTCGTCGGTCTGGCGGAGAGAAGTCGACCTCTGTCAGAGAATCAACAGGAGATGGCCGCCCTCGTCCTCGGCCGCATTGCCTCCCGGGAAGACGGCTTGGCTCCAGCTCGAAAGGCCCTCCAAAGCCTCTCCGAATCCGCCGTCGAGGGAGAATCCGATCAAGCCCGGTTTCGCCTCGAGGCCTTGCAACAATTTGTCAAAGCCCAAGTCAATCCATCTCCGGAGCTCCTCGCCTCCGTGAATGAAGCTGAGCTCGAGTGGGTATTCCTAGAACCGCAGAAAAATAATTCCCGGATACGGGATCTATTAAAGGAGGCTCTCATCGAGCAGAATTTCATCCTCGCTCAGGAGATTTTCAATGCCAGTGCCGAGACGAAAAACCATTTGGATACGACTCTTCAATACCAATACGTTTTCCCTCGATTGACCCAACCAGATCCACAAGATCTCTGGCCGGTAGCCCTAGCCGGATCTCTCGATAATGAAAAGATGAGGACTGTCCAAATCCGTTTTCATCCGAACAATCAGTACGATTCGAATGAGCTGACCGACAACAGCCCACGACTGACCCGTCGCTCACTCGTGAATACCGTTCCTGGGTTAGAACGACTGGAGATTCGCTTTGGAACCTTTCCTTCGGAGATGGAAACCCTCGCCGTGTTGACAGGAATCGAAGCCTCCCAGGAAGTCACAATCGAGTTTCCAAAGGTAAACGGATTCCTCCGGGCAGTCGCCCAGATTGATGGCGCGGAAGTGGCCGGACCGATCACCCCTATCTTCTCTGGAGCCACCAGAATCTGGGATCCCGAAAACCAATCCTCGCCCACCGAGGCATCCTCGTTCTCTGCCCTTCTCCCCGAAGCGGATCAGTTCATCTCTACCAGCAAAAGAAAAAATTTCGCCCCCGATCTGTCCGAAATCGACCTGAAAGAGGAAGACATCCTTCTCTTTAGCTGGGGTACGTCCGAAGATGGCGACCGCTCGATTCGCGTTTACCCGAGGCATCCGTCCTACGATTACAATGTTTCGAATTGGACCCTCGCCCGTCCGGGAGAGTTCATCTTGTTCTCTGCACTGGTTCCTGGATTTTCCGGGCGCGACGAACTATCTCCCTTGAACAAGCTCGATCTTCGACTTATCGAAAAAACCCAATTGAGTCCGATTCAATTCGTACAAATTGATCGGGACCAATCCGAATACCTTTCCTGGCTCCAGAAGGTTCGAGAAGCCGCCGTTCAAATCGATTCGGAGGATAAACTTGGCCCGACCGAACTGTTGACTCTGGCCAGCAGGGATCCCTACGCCTCTGCCGCCTACCTTCTTCCGGAACTCGTCGAGGATCTAGTAGCTGCTGGAGACTCCACCATCGCGATCGAGTATCTACAATCCATCAATCCGCAGAACGCTTCACCCTTCCACCAAAATCAGAACTATTCCTACGATCTTCGCAACGAACTCAACCATGTGCTGGGAGACCAAGAACTCCCCGATGAAGTGCGTTGGGCAGCAGCCCTGACCCTTTACCAGATTCCCCATCTGGAAGCATTGGATCGCATCAAGTATCTCTACGATGCCGCAGACACCCATCCCGAATATCGCCAGTTCGCCCGCGAGCAAATGATGTCTTGGATCAGAGGTGATGATCTCCCCGAGGAACTCGCCAACTACCGCTTTCGACGAGAGATTGGACAATACAACACGTCCAAGGGAATCCCCTATAGCAAATTCAACCGCTTGATGAAAAAGGACTACGACGAGGAGGTCGACACACTCGTCCGCGAGAGAATCGCAGAATCGGAATACGATCTCGAGCGCTTCCCCGGAAAAGCCTTTGTTCTCGAGACCCTACTCGCCGATCCGGAGGACATGGAGGAACTCTCAAGTCTCCTCCGAAAATCCTTGGCGAGTCGTAACCACTCCTACTCCAAGGGCCTGACCACGGTCGTCGGAATCGAGAACCTTGAGGCCCGCAATTTCTCGCAGGAGGATCGGGAAGCACTGCTTTTGGAAGCCAATCAGATCCTCCGAGAGGAAGATCCCATGGACAACGCCTACGATCCACCGAGAGGGCTCATCCTCGTCACAGGAGCGATTCTCCGTAACAATCCCCAGCCTCCGGTCGAGCCAATGATTAAAACCGCCCAGTGGATCACGGAGACAACCCGAAACCCAAAAGCATCCGTCTATTTTCTCTGCTCGGAGAACACCTACAGCCTCATTGACTTTCTTGAGCTATCCGGCCAATCCGAAGTCCGAGAAGACCTGATAACCTCGATTCGCAAAAAAGCCCAAGGCAGTCGCCAAGGAAAAGAATTCGACAAACGCTATCCGAAACCTGCTGCCGAAGAAAATGGAGATTCCGACTCGTCCAATCCCTCCTGACGCACCACTGGCTTGGCCATTCCCAAGCGCGCCGTGAAACTCCACACCAAAGAAACGGTGAAAGAGGCGGGCGATCAGGAGGTCGTGACCACCACCTCTCAATTCGACGATGAGGCCAAAGAACTTTGCGCCACCGGCGTCGATTCCGCCTTCCACCTCTACAACGAAATCGGAGCCGACTTCGCCCGTCACGTCTCCACCGTTCTGAGCCAACAGCGCCCGGACCTCCACGAGGAGTTCCGGGCACGACCGAAGAAGGGATAACACCACTGGCGATCATCGGCCTCACGCCCGACGCGGCAAAATTCGACTACGAAGTTCCAAGCGCTACAGAAAAGCACCATCCACAGTGGTTGGGTTGGCTTCGCCGCCCAACGAGAATCGGCAAAACAAAGAGGAGAAGACCCGCAACTCTCAAGCGCCACGATCACGGAATCACAATAGCCATGATTCTCATCAAGGAAAGTGATCTTCTACCCCAGATGAACGGGTATGCGGTCAGTGGTTAAATCAATTTCTCCGTCCCGCCCAAATCCGCAGGGCGGCGGAGCCAACCCTGCCACGGAAAAACGAGCGCCTCCTCTAACGGGGCGGAATGAATTCCGCGCTCCATCAATCGCCAGTTGTTAGAACACAAAAGGAATCACTCCCCTTGGACCGCGGACTCTAGTCTGCCCCGCGTTCTCCACTGGCAACTCAACACTCGCTAAGAGTCACCGCTTGTCTTTTTGACTCAGTCCAGATCCCGAAGAATCTCGCGCGGACTCGAACCGTTTTCCGGGCCGACGTAGCCTTCGTCCTCGAGGATTTCCATGATCCGAGCAGCCCGGTTGTAGCCGATGCGAAGACGACGCTGGAGCATGGAAGTCGAGGCCCGCTTGCTCGAACGAAGAACATCCAGGGCCTGAGGCACCAACTCGTCCTCGTAATCTCCCTCGGCGCCTCCTCCGCCTTCCTCGTCGCCCGCATCGATCTGAGCCTGGACTTGTTCGAGGAAGTTCGGCGGGCCGTTGACTTTGAGGTATTCGACGACGCCGTTGATTTCTTCGTCGGAAACGAAAGCCCCCTGCGCACGGACCAGCGTATGAGCACCCGGCGGGATAAAGAGCATATCCCCTTTTCCGATAAGGGAGTCAGCTCCGCCTTCGTCGAGAATGGTGCGACTGTCGATTTTGGAAGCGACCTTAAAGGCGATCCGGCTCGGCAAGTTGGCTTTAATCACCCCGGTAATGACGTTTACCGAGGGACGCTGGGTGGCGAGGATCAGGTGAATTCCCGCCGCACGAGCGAGCTGGGCGAGTCGGGCGATTCCGGTTTCGATGTCGGCCGGAGCCACCATCATAAGGTCGGCGAGCTCGTCCACGATGCAGACGATGTAGGGAATCTTCTCGGTCGGCATTTCGAAGCCATCGTCCTCTTCCTCGGACCGGGCCTCGAGCAGAGCGTTCCGCTCTTCGGCCGACATTTCGGCCTCCATCTCCTCGGCGCGCTTTTTCTCCTCCTTGTTCTTGGCGATCTTGCTGTTGAATCCGGCGATATTGCGGACGTTGGCCCGGGCAAAAACTTGGTAGCGCCGCTCCATTTCGGAGATCAACCACTTGAGAGCCCCCGGCACCTTCTTCGGATCGGTCACGACCGGAATCAGCATGTGGGGCAAAGAGTTGTAGATCTGCATTTCCACGATCTTCGGGTCGATCATGATGAAACGCAGGTCCTCCGGGCTGGAGTGGTAGAGCAGCGAGGCGATGACGCTGTTGATACAGACCGTTTTCCCGGAGCCAGTGGAACCAGCGATGAGCAGGTGCGGCATCTTCGTCAGGTCTGCCACCAACGGTTTTCCGCTCACTTCCTTCCCGAGAACGACGGGAATCTCGGCATCCGCGTCGCCCCAGGATCGGGATTCGATGATTTCGCGAATACAGACGGCCGACGGATTGCGGTTCGGCACCTCGACCCCCACGCAGCCCTTCCCGGGCACCGGGGCGAGAATACGCACCGACTGCGCTTTGAGGCTCATACCCAAATTCTTGGCCAAGTTAGCGATCTTCTCCACCCGGACCCCCGGAGCGGGATAAACTTCGTAGCGAGTGATGACCGGTCCGGTGTGAACCTCCCCGAGCTCCACCTTGACCCCGAACTCGGCCAGAGTCGTTTTGAGGGCCATGGCCGTCTCCTCGTGATTCTCCACGTGGCGTTCTTGCGGCGGAGTCGGCTCCTGCAGGAGGTCCAGGGAGGGAAACTGGTAATTGCCTTTGCGGGCCGGAAAGAGGTTCTCCGCTTTCTCGATTTTCTCCCCAGCAACGATCTTCAGGCCGCTGTCCTTCGGCTCCGGTTCTTTGGGCTCGGGAGCTTTCGCAGGTTTCGGCTGGGGCGCGGGCTCCGGCTCGGGCTCAGGTTCCGGTTCCGTCGGTGGAGTCGCTCGGCGGGCTGGCGCGGCCGGTTCAGGACGACTCTGCGAGCGAGACCGACGGCGGGCCGGAATGCTCCCCGAAAGCAAGCTGCTGTCGACCGCGGCGACCGATTCAGACTCGGGCTCGGGATCTTCTTTCGCGCGGGTGGCCAATCGCTCTTCGCGCGCCGCCGCTTCGGCTTCACGCTTTTGCCGACGTTCCGCCTCGCGCTCTTCCCGCTTCTGGGCTTTCTCCTGGCGGATCTGGTCCTTTTCTTTCTTCCGGTCCAGCTTCGCCTGACGTTTCTCCTCCTTCAGCGCGATCTTCTGCGCGCGCTCTTCCCTCTTCTGCGTCCGAGCCTTCTTGCGCTCGGCCGCCGTAGGCTGCCGGTCGGCCCGGCGCTCAGACCAACGCTGGAAGGCCCGCTCAAACAGATTCCGGGAGGGATCGCTGAACAACGCCCCCAGTCCGAGCAGAAAAAAGAGCAAAAGGAGGAAAAAACTGCCAAATTGACCGAGCGTTTCGAAAAGAAATGCCTCATTCAGCCAATACCCGGCCAGTCCTCCGGTGCCGCGGGGAAAGAAATTTTCCGGAAAAATCGATTCCAGATTCGGCCACCACGCAAGCTGCAGTCCGTTCGCGAGCCCCGCCGAGGCGAGGGTTGCCAGCACCAATACCACCAGGCGTGGCCCGGTGACGAGGTGGGCGCGCTTCACCAAATTCAAAACGCCAATCCAAATCACCGAGAAAAGTAGAAAGACCGAGCCTAGACCCAGCCCGGAGAGCAGCAAAAACGCGGAGTCCCGGCCAAACTGACCAACGAGGTTCGGATCCGACGAGGTCTCCGTCGAGGTCGCAAAAGCCCGGATAATGCCCTCCTGAGTCGGATCATAATCGACCAATGCGACCGCGAAAAGCAGGCCAATCGTGATCAGGATTCCCCCCTTCAACGGACGGATCGGTGAAGTGCGAGGAGTGAAGGTCGCTTGAACCTTTTTATTCTTCTTTTGACGAGAGGGAGACATTCAGCTGGATTCAAACCGACTTTTGTAGCGCAATGGCAATCATGAATCCAGTTCTCTTTCAACCGATCTATAAAGAACGTGTCTGGGGCGGCCGCTCCCTTGAAGATTCTTTGGGGCGCGAACTCCCCGGTGGGAAGGTCATCGGCGAAAGCTGGGACCTCGTCGATCGTCCCGACGACGCATCCCTGATCTGCGGCTCCGAAGACGAACGTCAGACGATCCGGAGTCTCATCGAATCCGATCCGGAGGGAATCATGGGCAAGGGCTGGAAAGCCGAAGACCGCTTCCCGATCCTCGTCAAGTGGCTCGATTGCCAGCAGCGCCTCAGCCTCCAGGTTCACCCACCCGCCTCCATCGCCCCCTCGCTCGGAGGGGAACCCAAGACCGAGAACTGGTTCGTGGCCGACACCCAGGCGGACGCCGGTCTCATCGTCGGCCTCAAGGATGGGGTCACCCGCGATGAGTTCGAAGCCGCACTGAAGGAAGAAACTCTGGAAGACCTGGTCCACCGCTTTCCGGTCGAACCCGGCCAATCCATCCTCGTCGAGAGCGGACGCCTCCACGCTATCGACGCCGGGAACCTGATTCTGGAGATCCAGCAAAATTCCGACACCACCTACCGCGTCTTCGACTGGGGGCGCAAGGGACTCGACGGCAACCCACGCCAGCTCCACGTCGACGAGTCGATGAAGAGCATCGATTTTAACGATTTCGAGCCCTCTGCCCTTCCGTCCTTTGATGAGGTTGGGGAGACCGTCCTCGCTGATTGCGCCGAGTTCCGGATCCGTCGGGTTAATCTTGAAGCAGGAACCAAGCTCTCCACCGGAGCCCCCGGTGCCCCCATCCTCCTCCACGTCGTCTCAGGCAAGCTCTCGGATTCCCCTTCCGGGATCGGGATGAAAAAGGGCGACACCGTCCTCCTTCCGGCCAGCCGCGAGTGCGCGATCCAAGCCACCGAAAGCTGCACGGTCCTCCTCACCGATCGATTCACTCCTGCGGGCTAATCGCCCCGGGCAGTTGACCGGATGAAGTCGGCCCCCTCCCAGACCGCTCTCGGAACCGGGGCGCTTCTTCTTGTCACCCTCATCTGGGCTTTCTCCTTCGGCATCATCGGGAAGGCGCTTGCCGGGCTGGATCCGCTCTTCATCGGGACGGTTCGCCTCGTCGTCGCCGGGGTCTGCTTCGCGCCCTTCCTCCGGATCGGCCAACGCTCTTGGGCACAAAAGTTCGAGCTCGCCGCCATTGGAGCCCTCCAGTTTGGCGTCATGTACGTCAGCTACCTCTCGGCTTTTCGTTTTCTGGAGGCGTGGCAGGTCGCGCTTTTCAGTGTGCTCACACCCCTATGGGTCACCGTTCTCGACGCCGCCCTCCGCCGTCAGTTCAAGCTCCGCTTTTTCGCCGCGGCTTTCCTTTCCGTGGTCGGAGCCGTTTTCATCGAAGCTCAGGGAGTGCCGCAGGGAGAATTCCTCACCGGATTCCTCCTAATGCAGCTCTCAAATCTCGCCTTCGCCGGCGGGCAGGTTTGGTTTCGACAGTGGAAATTCCGCAATCCCGAGACCCGCGAAAAGGATGTCTTTGCCCTCCTCTATGTCGGCGGACTCGCCTTCACCGTCCTCATGGCCCTGATTTTCGCCTCCTACACTCCATTTCCGCAGCCGACGCTCGCCCAATGGGCCGTCCTCCTCTACCTCGGCGTCGTCGCTTCCGGAATCGGCTTCTTCCTCTGGAATTTCGGGGCCAGCCGCGTCTCGGCCGGATTCCTTGCCGCCTCCAACAACCTTGTCGTCCCCTTCGGAGTCTTGATCGCCATCGTCCTCAACAAGAGCGAACCCAACTGGGCCACCCTCGCCCTCGGATCCATCCTCATCGTCTGCGGCCTCCTTATCGGCCGGAAACGACGAAGCACCCAAGCGGCCTAAGGATCGACACAATGGACCGCGAAATTCATTCCGCCCCCCATGCCTCTCAGCAAATCCTCCTAGTACTTTTTCCTCCCTCGATCATTTCCTGAGAAACGGCTGCCAAACTAGGTCACCTTTCATACGACGCCGTTCCGTCGGGGCGGACTGAAGTCCGCGCTCCAACCAACGCGACCTCGTGCCTCCATGAACCTCAGGATTCACTCCATCCAGCCCGAGAAACGAAAGGCTTTGAACAAAGAAACACCTCGAAATCCGGAGCAACATCAGTTATCCCTCAGAAATCTCTCCCTGGACAATCCCGAAACCCGCCCGATCATGAAACCTGCCGTTAAATGGCCTCTAATCAGTGGAATCGCTCTAACCATTTCCGGCGCAATCGTCGGTTTGGGCGGCTCCATCCTCAGCTTTGTCCGAACCTTCTCTACCGTTGCCCAACCCGGCGTCAGTGCCCCCGGAACCCTTAACACCGAGATGAGCAACGCCCTTATTTCGACAATGATCGGAGGCCTCATCGGAGCCTTGGCCTTGGCGCTTCTCGTCGTCGCTCTGATTATCCATCTTACCGCCAGCAAACAAAGCTCGCGTGAAGATGTTCTTCTCGAAAACAACGTCTAACTCCAATCGTCCAGAATGAAGCAGATCCTCCTCATCCTTCTCGTCTGCCTCTCGGCCAGAGCCCACGCCGACTCCTACACTCTCTACGTAATCGAGGCCAACGAGCCGGTGATCTCCGAGAGCCCCGACTTGGACATCCCAACGATTCTGAACACTCCCGGAATTCGAGTCACTCACACCCTTCAAACGGAGGGCATTCCCTACACCCAAGAACACCGCGACTCCTCCCCTGCCACAGATCCTTTCGGAGACTCATCAGACTCAAGCGAAACATCCGACAGGAACGAGGTCGGGACCTACTTTCAGATCAAGGAAGATGGAGATGACATTGCCTACACTTTCTCCGACGTGAAAGAAGTCGAGGGAACGATCGCGAATGCCCCCTCAAACTTCGATCAGCCTATTTTCGAAAAGATTTTTCTTACCTCCGACCTGACACTCAGACCCAATACCTTCATTCTCATGGGAGGCCTCCACCGCACGGAGCAGATCGGCGACCAGCCACCAATCCATTCGTACCGTTGGTTCGTCCTCGTGAGAGGATCGTCCGAGACGGCAAAAATCCAGATCCGCCCTCAAATAACCAGTTCCTTTACAGGCCCAAAATCGCCACAGACCTTTCCAGACTTGGATTCCTTCGACATCGAAGTCGAAGTCACTCCAGACAGTTTAATCCTATCGGGTGAAACGGTATCCACCGAAGAGCTACTAGAAGCCTTTAAAAACAAACCGAAAGACTCAAAGATCCTAATTAAAGTTGCTCCCACAACAAAACTTCAGCGAATCCAATCCGTATTGGAAACACTCCAGTCAAAAGGCTTTCAACGCATATCGTTTCAAAAAACAGCGACCTCGACCGGATCAATTACAATAATCGGGCCGGGGATGACTCTCCACCGCAATTCCCCTAAAATCCCGGTCTTCGAACAATGAAAGTCATCGCCACCTACCACAACCCGGACGAAGCCCACTTAGCGGCGTCCGTCCTCGAGGGGAACGGGATCGCCGTGGAGCTACGGGATATCGAAATCGTCGAAGCGATCCAGATTTATGCCGACGCCGTCGGAGGAATCAAACTGGCGGTGCCCGATGCCGATGAAGACCGCTCAAGGGAAATCCTTGAACTCCCCCCGGCATCCGAGGGCCTCCTCACCTGCCCCTATTGCGGTTCCGGAAACGTAAAAATGCGGGAACTAAACCTAATCACCGCCATGAGTATCATCATTGGCTTCCTCCTCCCTTTATCCACGAAGAAGGTGGACTGCCTCGACTGCAAAAAGTCCTTCCCCCTCAAGTTGAATGCGAAGCCGGAATGACGCAGGCCGTTCAGAACCTTTTCGATTCTCTTCCGGAGTCCCTGGATTCCGAGGTCGTCGAGGATCTCGTCCGCGGCGAGAATATCCGAATTGAGCGGATCCTCTCCCACGGACAAAGCTCTCCCGAATCCGGGTGGTATGACCAGGATGAGAACGAGTGGGTCCTCGTCCTCCAAGGCCGGGGCGAGATCCGTTTCGAAGATGGCCGCTCTCAAACACTCGGCCTGGGCGACACACTTCATCTTCCCGCCCACACAAAACATCGCGTCCACTGGACCGACCCAGACCAAATCACGATCTGGCTCGCCGTATTTTATGCGTAGCCAAAACTTGATCTCCATGAGAACCCTCCTTTTCTCCCTCCTGCTCACCTTCTCCGTGGCGCAATCCCTCACTTCCGCCGAGAACGAAGTCCAGTGGCTCACCGACTACAACGAGGCGGTCGCTCAATCGGAAGAAACGGGCAAACCGATCTTCCTCCTCTTCACCAATTCCTATTCCTGCGGCCCCTGCATTCTCCTTGAGAAAAATGTCCTCTCGACTCCGGAATTCGCCGATTTTGCGCAATCAGAAATCATCCCCCTCAAGGTCGACTTCGCGCCCATTTACCGCGATAAGAACATCCCTTCCTCCACAAAGAATCTCATCGCCTTCCGCCACAAGCAGAACATACCCGACGACCTGAAATATCGGGGCTGGCCCTACCTGATCCTTTTCAATCCCTCCGAAGCGGCGAGCTATGACGGCCAACTCCGGGGATTTCAGGATCTTGAATCTATGGTCGATGGGATCGGCCTCGGCCCTGCCAACTGACCCAGCTGTTCCCAAAAAGAGAACGCGACCTCTCGGCCCCGAAGTTTCCCAAGAGGCCGTTTCTGTGGCGGGTTCCCCTTTACCGCGCGAGGGGAAATCTCTAGGATTCACAATCTCATGCCCGAACCCAGCTCTCACCACAATAGCATCGCCCTGCTCATTGACGCCGACAACGCCCCCGCGTCGAAGATCGATTTCATCATCGCTGAGCTCGCCTCGTACGGCACCGTCAATATTCGCCGCGCCTATGGAAACTGGAAAAAGCGGGGACTCTCGGGATGGGAAAAGATTCTCAATGAATACGCGATTCAGCCGGTGCAACGCTTCGATCTCGTCAAAGGTAAGAATGCCACCGACATGAGTCTCGTCATAGACGCCCTCGACATACTCTACACCCGCAATGCGGACGTGTTCGCTCTGGTCACCTCCGATTGCGACTTCACCCCGTTGGCGAGACGCCTCCGCGAGGAAGGAAAACTGGTGGTCGGATTCGGCGGACAGCAAACGCCCGAACCTTTCAGCAAAAGCTGCTCAAAATTCCTCTTCCTCGATGAAGACGAGAAGGCCAAGAAATCCCGAAAAGAGAAGGCCACAAACCCGTCGATTCTCAAGAGCGACACGAAGCTCATGAATCTTCTGCGCAACGCCATCGAGGCGGTTGGGGATGAAGAGGGCTGGGCCCATCTCGGGGTCGTCGGATCCCACATTTCCAACCAAGGCTCATTCGATCCCCGCAATTACGGCTTCCGCAAACTCAGCGACCTCTTTAAGGCCATCGATCTGTTCGAGGTCAAAAACGTCCCGTCCGAAAACGGTGCCCTCCAGCCCTGCGTGCGAGAGCGGTAGGCAAACCTCTCTCGACGTCTACCTCACAGTAGATCTGGAGATTCAGCCGATTCGATTACCGCTCGCCTGTGACGTAGCGGGAATTGCGGTATTCTTCTTTGGCCTTCGGCATACTTTCTTGGAGCGCCTGAGTTCGATCCTCATGGGTCGGGTGAGTTGATAGCCAACCGGGCGTGCCATTCGGCGACTTTTCCGCCATTTTCACCCAAACTCCGGGGGCAACCTCCGGATTGTAGCCGGCCCGGGCCATGTAAAGTTGTCCTATATAATCGGCCTCACTCTCATGCAGCCGACTGTAGGGCAGAGCGATACCCACCGTCGTCCCCAATCCATAAGCCGCGAGGATCAACTGCTTCTCCGAACTATCCAGATCATCGATAGCGAATCCAACTCCCACCCCGATTCCGGCAATAACCATGGCCTGAGAAAGGCGTTGGTTGGAGTGACGGGCAGTGACGTGCGCCACCTCGTGCCCAAGGATGAAAGCGAGCTCGTCCTCACTATCGATGACATCGAACATTCCATCGTAAACCGCGATTTTCCCACCGGGCAGCGCAAAGGCATTCACCTGGTCTTCATCGATGTAGATGAATTCCCATTCGGCGTCCGGCATATCATTGCCCACCGCTTTGGCGATCCGATTCCCAACTCGCTGAATCATTTCGTAATTTCGACCACTCGTAATGAGCGGAGAAGTCTCCTTGATCTCCTCAAATGAGGAAATCCCCATGCTCTTCACTTGGCTCTCGGGCAAAAGCGTAAACGACGAGCGCCCCGTCTCTGGAACGGTGTAACAACCGGTCAGCGAGAGAGTAAGAATCAGCAGAAGAGCGCCAAAATGAGACGGAATCGATCGCATAAAAACCATACTGAGAGAAACCCTTGGCGATGAAAACACATTTTCTCCACGACCTGCCAATCATCCCGAATCGGACCCTCCTCGCTCCCACAGAGGACCCACTCAAGCCAGCAGCGATCCTCCCTCGGCAGGAATTCTTTGGAATTCCTTCCCTGAGCGCTGAGCGTCCAATTTTGTGCACAAATTTCTCCGATCCAATATCAAACCATTCAGAGAAATCTATGTCGCAGCCATCCACACAGGTAAGGGAAACTTGGTTCCAATTTCCTGTTGACTTAGTCAAGATGGTTCGCCTATAAAATTCCTTCATTCAAAGGAAACTTTGAGAGACCCCACCCAAACTACTGAAACCAAAATGCCGAAAAAGACCTTCTGCCGTCTGCTCGCAGTGGACCGTCATCTCCTCGAATGCAGGGAAAAAGTCGGAAACAGTCAGATTCAGACCATCTACGGGCACGGTTCTACGCAATCGAAAGATTGTAAAGATTTGCAAATCAAAGCTATGAAAATTGACTTCCGTCCGAACCAAACCCGAGAAAAGGGCGATTTTCGGCAGCGCCGCAATCGGCATCAATCAGCCGTCATCGTTATCGAGTTGAAAAACACCCGTGCGCGAAGAGCCCACGCCCAAGAAGAATCCAGAGCAAGTCATTGGGCGACTGCTCCGTGAAGCGCAGAGGTATCCTCCGAACCCGAGCGATGATTCTATAGCCGACAAAATTCTCTTCTGATTAAGCCAAAATTCCACCCCAGAAATCCAACCACTTATGAAAACGACCCTCCTCAAAAAAACTTCCGCCATTATCACTTTCTCAATCCTTGGTCCGGCTTTCGCCAACGCGAACTTATTTGTCTACGAAGGGTTTAATTACGGCGGCTCAAGCATGGACATCAATGGTGTGTCCGTCGGCGGCGGCGCTCTCGGGCTCAGCGGAGCCTACTCAACCAGCACCGGGACTTCCGGGAATGGCAACGTCCAAGCATCGACCTACAACCCGACTGGCTTAGAATTCAGCAACATTCAAACAACCGGCGGTTCACTCTATCAGAATGTCTCTCCCACCATCTTGCAGGACAAAGAATACGTATACTCACACGCCTCATTCGACACGGTGGCGACCGGCACCGTCTACCAGTCGATGCTCGCTCGCGTTGACTCCAACAACTTAGCCAATGCCACCCTGGGCAAAGATCCATCCAACTCCGGCATATCCGATTTGCGTGCACAGGATACGAGCGACATAATCGGCAACGGCAATGGCTACATGTCTGCCCAAACCAAACGCCCCAATCAAGGCGGCGTGAAGGTAGGTGCCTATTACTCCGCTAACGGTTCCATTAGCGGCAGCGGCAGTATCAACCTATCGGAAGTCTACCTCTTCGTTTCCCGCTACACCAATGTTGGTGGCGCTGGCGGTGGCGAAGCTAATATGTGGGTCTTCAACGAGACCTCCTACGACAGCTGGCAAGCCAATGGCGGACTCGAAAGCGACATGAACACCTATGCCCTGATTTCCACGAGCAACAGCAGCACTGACACGATCACCCTAAGCGACAGCCAATCCATGCGCATTGCCACGGCTGAGTTTTCTGTAGACTTTAACTCTGGCGCAGACAACTACGACAATACGGGAGAAATCAGCACTTCCTACGACGAAATCCGTTTCGGAAGTTCACTGGGGGACGTCATTTCCACCATCCCCGAACCTTCCCAATATTCCTTAATTGCAGGCATCTTATTCATGAGCCTGGCGGTATTGCGCCGCCGGAAATAAGTCCCCATGAGTCTACGAAAAAGCCTCCTCATCGCTTCTCTAATCCTGGCTCCCTCAATGTCCCAGTGCAATGAGACAGACATCGCCCTCATCGCCGACAATGTTGATTGGGCCCACCCGATCTACGCGACCGAATTCGACTCCCCCGGCATACTGCAAGACTGGTCTCTCGAGGGAGGTCAGTCGATATCGATCGAAAATGGGCGCCTCCTACTCAAAAGCGAGGGTATCAATACCAAGCCGGCAAAGGGCAACCATCTCGTTGCCTGGCTCAACGTCGAAGTGCCGGGCAGCTTCTACCTGGAGTTTGATTTTCGACCAAAGGACAAGCAGCAAGGCTTAACCATCGTATTTTTCAACACACGGGGAGTGAATGGTGAATCCATTTTTGACCCAGAGCTCGCCGCTCGGGACGGCACGTTCACCCAATACCACAGCGGAGACTTAAATGGATACCATCTATCGTATTGGAGCGGAGCCCGAAAAGCATCCAATCTCAGAAAAAACCGAGGATTCACCCTAATCGCCAATGGCGAAGATCCAATCGCCAATGACCAAACGGACAAATTTCACCGCATTGGCATCTACAAAAATGATGGACTGATCCGCTACTATGTCGATGGCGAGCTCGCGCTTGAACATTTGGACGACCCCTCAAACGACGGACCCGCGTGGAATCACAGCGGCTGGATTGGCCTTCGGCAAATGGATCACACGCACTGGGCGGAATACGAAAGGCTCGCTGTCTATCCATTGAAGACAAAGAGCGACAAGACCTCAGGTCAGTGACTCCACAACCAAACGGCAACCAACGCGTAAAAATCAGCGCGGACTCCATACGCGCAGTAGGCGATGCCCCGGACTTTACCGCAGACGTCACCGTTAAGGAGATTGAACCAGGACTAAACGACTACCTCATCCGTATCGATTTAAAGGAGAGGACCTCCCCTGCTCCCATCCAAATTAATTGGTTCGTCCCGATTGTGGACATTGTTGGGAAGTGGCATCCAACGATTGGACCTGACCGCTCGCTTACTGCCAACTGGGCTACCACCACTCAGACCTACGCCACCCTCGGCGCGCCCGTATTCACCTTCTTCTCGTCGGAGGACAAGAACCGCCACACCTTTGCACTATCGGACGCCATCAACCCCATTAGCATTCGCACACAACTCGAGGAAGAAGACTCTGCGGCCAACTGTCGCATCGTGCTGTTCGATGCTCCATGGCCCCAGATCAAAGACTACGAAATTACGATTCGCATCGACGAGCGACCGCACCCCTACCATGAGACGATCTCTACCATCAGCCAATGGTGGAGTGCCATGCCGCCCTATCGACCAGCCCCCGTTCCCGAGTCCGCCTACGAACCCGTTTACTCAACTTGGTACAGCTTCCACCAAAAACTTACCGACAAGGAGGTTGAGGCCAACTGCCAATGGTCCCGGGAACTTGGCTGCAAAACCGTCATTCTGGATGACGGCTGGCAAACCGAAGACAACAACAAGGGCTACGCCTTCTGTGGCGACTGGGGTGTTGCCACCAGCAAGTTTCCCAATTTCCCCTCCCATGTCGCCAATGTCCGTGACTTGGAGATGAATTACCTCGTCTGGTTTTCAGTCCCCTTCGTCGGACCCAAAAGCAAAGCCTGGCAATCACTCAAAGACAAAACCCTACCCAAAGCAGCCGTTGGCTCCGCCGCCTGCCTGGACCCAAGGTTCGCATCGGTTCGCCAGACGATTATCGATTGCTACCGCACCGCGATCGAGGAATGGAACATCGATGGACTCAAGCTCGATTTCGTGGATCGTTTCACCGCGGAAAACCCCGTGACCCCAGAAAACGAAACTGCCGATATGGTCTCCGTTCCCGCTGCTGCAGATCGGCTTTTTACAGACATCATGACTCAGCTTCGAGCGCTCAAGCCCGATGTTTTGATAGAATTTCGACAA
Source organism: Puniceicoccus vermicola (assembly GCF_014230055.1). Lineage (NCBI taxonomy): Bacteria > Pseudomonadati > Verrucomicrobiota > Opitutia > Puniceicoccales > Puniceicoccaceae > Puniceicoccus > Puniceicoccus vermicola. The sequence continues at coordinate 55,569 of NZ_JACHVA010000102.1, forward strand.
GCCTACATTGGCCCGGCCATGCGCAAGTACGGGAATATCTTTCGAGCCCATGATTGCCCCAACGACGCCACGAGTAACCTCACGCGAACCATCGACCTCCGCCTGCTCTCTGGAAACACCGCCGTGCATTCGGACATGGTGATGTGGAACCCCAGGGAGAGCGTCGAACACGCAGCCATGCAACTTTGGGCAACCCTGTTTTCGGTGCCTCAAATCTCCGTCAAACAAGACTCTATCCCCGGTGAGCATGAGCAGATGCTGAGAGAGTTTCTAACCTTCTGGATCCAACGAAAAAATCTACTGATGAAAGGACGGCTAAATCCAGTCCAACCACTAGACCTCTATCCTTCGGTCCACGTCGAAAACGATGAAGAAACGCTAAGTGCCATCTATCAGCAACAGCACATTGCCCAACTGCCAAAAAACTCTGGCCGGAAGCTCAGCATAGTGAATGCCACACACAAGCCACAGGTTCACCTCGATTGCTCAAAGATCAAAACGGCTCGTGAGCTTCGTATCTACAATTGCCTCGGCGAAGAAGTGAACCGTGCTAAAATTTCAAACGGCGATTCGATTCAGACAATCGCAGTTCCGAGCGCAGGATACGCCATCGCAGACGCGTAGTTAGTCGGGGCGATACTCGCCGTTGACCGCAATAATGGTGCGCGCCGCGGAGGCAAGCTCCGACAAGCCCGTTCGAATATCAATGTCCTGTTTAATTATGCGCTGAAGCCCTTTCAGCACAAAGGCCCCTGGAAATGGCGGTTGCAAATTAAAGTCGATCGAGATCTTACCCACTTCAGAGGCAATTAGGGAATCCCGCGGATCATCCAAATCCAGTGACTTAAAAGCCGAGCTTTTCCGAATCGGTATGTTGTGCTTTTGCTGACCAATAAAATCCTGAACTTCTTCAGAGAGCATCGCCTTCACGTACTGCTTTGCCAAGTCAGGCGATGTACATGATTTACGCACACAAATCAGATCTGTGGCTTGGGCCGTGGAGTCAACGCCGCCCTCAAAGAGAGGCAAAGGTGCCGTAGCCCAATCATCATCTTCTGCCCTCAAAATGAAATCCATAAAATGGCGACCCCCGAGATACATTGCAGCCTCCCCGTTCATAAACGCTTTATGATAAGTCGCATCGGGCGAATGAACGCGTTCCACCCGCGCCCCTAATTCACGATACAGCTCTAGACCGTGCTCAACCTCCGGGCTGTCGAATGACACCGGGTCCTCAGCGCCCGGCATGAAGAGCCTCCCCCCAGCCCGCAAAACAAAAACCATAATTAAGTACTGGGCATGACTCCAATTAATGAGCCCGGACTTCGGCAAAATATTTTTCAGCGCCTCCAGACTTTCTATGAATTCGCTCCAACCCCAGCCAACGTGAGGCATGGGTGCACCCGCAGCTTCAAACAGAGAGGGCCGGTAAAAAATTACGCGCGGCGAGAAGGCGAACGGAATGCCGACCATGCGTTTTTTGATCTCAAATGGGCGAAACGGCCTTTCAAAGAAAACACTGCGATCGGGGTAACACTCTTCGAAAATAGACGACAGATCCATGTAGTCATCAAACTCTGTCAGCACATGACTCGTCGTGCGCAATTCAAGCATGCCGCGATCAAAAGCAAAAGTGCTACGCAAGCCCGGGATATAGTCCTCGATTAGCGACAACAAATCGGGAATCCACGGAAAAAATTCCACTGGATTGTATACCCGCATATTTTCTGCCAGCACACACTGCTGCCAATTCTTCTGCACAAACGTGCCTTTGCGGGAATGAGTATGGAGCACACCATCCTGACAGAGTGACTCGACGGCCTGCTGGACTTTCAAAAAGGAAATTTCCAATTGCTCCGCCAATTCTCGAGCGGCGATAATACGATCCCCAGGAGAAATCTCTCCTCTCTCCAGCAAGCCCAGTATGTGATCCCGGACAACTTGAATTCTATTCCTCTCGGCCATGACAACTACTGCTACCTCATTTCCAGAACCTTATGCAATCCCTATGGCTCAGTCAATGCGCACAAACTACCGAACGCAACAAGATCGCCCTCAATAAAGAGTTAAAACAAAGCCTAAATCTATTGACTTAGTCAGCGCTCCGCCGTAGGTATTTCTTCGACGATCGCCCCCACTATCATCAACACCCCAAAGACAACTATGCTGCATGCCCCCATACAGCGCACAAACCAACGCGGATTTGCACTCGTGATAGCGCTCTCGCTCATGGCGCTGATATTGATGCTATTGCTATCGATCACGATCCTTGTACGGATTGAATTATCGAACCAAAACCTGCAGCAACCGCAAACCTTGGCGCGCTTGAATGCTCACCTCGCCCTACAGGTCGCCCTGGGGAATTTACAAAAATCAGCTGGCCCCGACCAAAGAGTCACAGCGACAGCTGATATTTTCTCCAATCAGGTCAACAACATCAGTTCACCATATTGGCTTGGCGCATGGGATACAAGCATCTCCAACTGGACCGGACTCACTCCCAGCCAACGAATAGACAAGTCCGCCTGGTTGGTAAGCGGAAACACTTATGCGAACGCTTCCGGCACAATCTCACCCAATCTCGATCTGGGAAAGATCCCAGATGAGGACAAGGTAACCCTGGTCCACAATGCCAGCAGCTCCACCCCCGATGAAGTGATCGCGATCAAAGATCGGATTACCAGCGGCGACGATCGCTATGCCTACTGGATCACCGATGAGAACCAAAAAGCGCGCATCGACATCGTTGACGAGTTCGCCTCAAGCACCGATCACTTCGAACAAACCCTAGCGTTTCAGGGAACCAATCGATCAGGCGTCGAATATCTAGACGCCTTGGCGAACTACCCGATCAACGAGGAGCAAACCCAGCAATTCATCGATATCCCAATCGCAATCGCCATCTCTCAAAGCGATCCCCAACAAAGTAGCGCTGATTTAACCGACAAAAATTTTCACACACTCACTTCTTTTTCCTCAGGCCTGCTCGTAGACGTAAAACACGGCGGCCTGAAACGCGACTTAACGCAAGCCTTTGAGTATCGGCATATCTTCGACAAACATTTTGTCCCCTTTGACGAAACCGACACCCGAAATACCGGGGATGGCGGCGAGCCAGTAAGCCCCGCTGACTATGTCGAAAATCTCTACTTCCTCGAAGACCCCGCCCTGACCGCCAATGGGCTGAACGATTCAAACATCACGACCAGCGGACCAAACTGGAGCATCCTCCGATCCTATTATCGTCAGTACCGTCCCGGTTCGAGAAACCCCAAATTCAACAAGAACCAAGAAACGGAAACCGGTGAAGAGGCCAACCTGCTCTATTCGATGGACTATGATGAGTACAACGAGCTTCTAGAGGACACCCCTCCCTACCTCCAGCCATTCTTCCAATACGAATCAGAACTGACCAACAATACCATCACCTCCTATCGCAAATACTCTGGCTGGTATCACTACTCCCCCGATTACTCATTTCGCCCCGGTCCAGCTGGAAAACCTTACCAGACTGTTCCCAGCGATCTGGGACAAGAAGGCAACCTCAAGTCCAAGCGGATTGCCCCGGTTTCGGACAACTATCAACTCCAAAGCTGGGTGAGTCCGGTCATCTCCCGCATGCAGTTAAGTTTTGGCCTTCAAGAGGGCAAGTACGGCCTCGAGCTCGTGATCAAACCAATTCTGGCTCTCTACAACCCTTACAATACCGACATCACCATCGAGGGCAATCTATCCGCGTTATACTGGAACCTAAACCCGATCATAACCATCGATGTCGATGGTCGAGAGCTCACCGAGCCCGTGTCCTTCGGCCTGCGCGAAGTCATGCCCACCAACAACCAAGGTCGGCTAGCCTATCGCCTTTACAGCGAAGATGATGCGGCAAACAAATACGTGACAATCAAGGCCGGCGAAACACGCTACTTCGGACCCGACGTAATGCATTCCGATTACGACGACCGTCGCTCGGGATCCGGCCCCAGCGCGGGCGTCTACTTAATGTGGGCCGACCTCGACGCAAACGGAGACCTGGTGTTTGATGAAAACGGAAAGGTTGATGTTTCTCAGAATCAAGACAAGGTGCGCATGACAAACTACGAGCCCGGCGGAGGCGGTTTCATTGCACCGCTGGAGTTGTCCTATTATCGCAATCAGAACAAGAGCGCCAGCCACCGGCCGACAATCAACGGCGTCACTCAACTAGACCGCCACCTCGATGGAAACTACGGAGTTAAGCCCACTCAAAGTCGCGACTGGAACTTCACCCCGGAAGAATGGGACGACCTAAAAAAACTCACGGAGGATGACTCATCGTCGGATCCAGACGACCCCACAAAGCCCACTCACAGAGGTTTCAATTTTAAGATCGCCCTGGAGACCGATTTCGGCTCCGGCTATAGCCTAAGCCATGCGAGCTCCGTTGACTTATTTGGCATCAACAAGATCTTCTCCGATATCGATCCAAACCAAACGTCAGTCGGTGTCGACCGATATTTCTCCTCGCTCCAAGCTGCCTCGAATCAGGACCAAATTCTCTCCGTCGGTTTCTGGCTGAAAACAACGCAGGAAAACAACGAACCGTGGCGCATTCTGATTGATTCCAACTTGCGGGCAATCTCTGCCAACAGCGAATGGGATGGGTTCGACAGAAATAACGGCTACAAAGTGATGAGCACCTATGCGACCGAGGATCCCAACGGATCCTATGGAGTACTCAGTAATTCTGCCGCCGATATCCAGCTCAATGACCTCGGTCGCGCCGATGGTTTTTGGGGGAACAGCATCGGCGTCAACGGCCAAACCCGAGTAACCCTTTTTGATCGCCCGCGCACACCGCTGCTTTCACTCGGCAATCTCCAACATGCCAATCTAGGGCGCTACAACTTCGACCCAACCTACATGGCAGGTAATTCCTACGCTAATGTTCGTATTCCTTTGGACGAAACGGTGAACGAGGAGCATCAAGCGTGGGTCTATTTTAATGATGAAGACAACCCCAACAGCTACGGGAACTTCAAAATTTTCGACACCTCCTATCTGGTCAACGAGAAGCTCTGGGACCGCTATTACTTTTCGGGAATCACCGCCGATTGGGACCAGAACATGTTTGACGATTTCACCAGCGGCAATTCTCAAGCCGCGAACCAACGCTATCGGTATAATCCGCACGATGACAATCTCTCCTTCAGCAACCTTGCGGACAGAGTCAACAACGATGCATTATTTCAGAGAATTGCGGCCTACCTCCAAGTCGTGGGCGCGTTTAACGTAAACTCTACCTCGGTCGATGCTTGGAAAGCAGTCCTCGGCGGACTTACGCAAGATAGAGTCCCCTACTACGATGGAAACCTACAGACTGAGAACGGTGGCATAATCATCTCCCGCTTCACGTGGCCCTACAGTGGAACGACCAACCTCGATAACGGAAATAGTCCCGAAAACTTTTGGAAGGGCGTTCGCGAAATTAGTGAAGATGAGCTGAACGACCTGGCCCGTTCAATCGTGAAACAAGTAAAGCTGCGCGGTCCATTTCTCTCACTGAGTCAATTCGTCAACCGCTCATTGAACAATGATGACACCGGCAAATCCGGAGCACTCCAGGCCGCATTAGACGACTCGACTCTAGGGCTCAACCGGCAAAGCAAACTCTCGCCATTTTCCGCTGCTGCAGCCAGCAGCATTCCGGGCTCCGGGTTCTACAACGTCTTCCCGGACTCCAACATGCAAGCCGCTGGTTTCCCAGGCTACGTTCTGCAAGGCGACATTCTCCAACGACTCGGCCCCATCATCACTGTCCGCGGTGACACTTTTCGCATCCGTGCCTATGGAGAAAATATCAACCAGCAAACGGGCGAAACCCTGTCCGAAACCTGGTGCGAAGTAATCGTTCAGCGAACCGTAGAACCCATCGAACCTGACCCCACTAATCCTGTAGAGGAAACGATTAACCCAAGCAGTCCATTCGGAAGGGAATTCAAACTCGTGAGTTTCCGCTGGCTTTCCGAGAACGAAATTTAACCACAACTCATGTCCAAAAATTTCTATAAGTTCAGCTTCTGCTTCTTCGCGTTATCCAGCATCATTCGCCTGGACGCGCAATCCGTTGAAGAGCCCGCTAAAGCAAAGTTTAGCACGTTGGCCTGGGACCAGACCATCAAAGGCCTCTATTATTGGGACGACGAAGAACGCATCAACCTCAACATCCCGAATGGAGCGCCTTCCCCAACCTTTGAAGCACCAATCGACAAGCCCCTCGTTTTCTACCGTGACACTGGCCAGATCGATGAAGCGGGCAACCCTATCGGCAATCCTTTGGTAAGTATCAACATAGACAGGGCAGACGATCCCCTCCTACTGATCTTCTTCAAAAGAAATGACCAAACCGACAGCTACTACATTGCACCCATCGTCAACGAGACTCAGACGACCCCCGAAGAAATCTATCAGCTCTACAACATTTCCAGCCACGACATCGTCGCAAAGTTCAATGATCAAAAAATAGCTCTCGAACCGAATAAACCGCTCATCATCCCGGCACCTGGAACCGATCAAGCCAGCTTTGGGGTCATGATGGCGATTCAGATGGATTCCCAAGAGAACGGGGAATGGCAACTCGTCTACAAAGCCTTCTGGCCCTACCGCCAGGGGCGCAGCAGTTTGGTTTTTATATCCGACCAAGAAGGACGCAAAAACCAAATAAAGGTTCGGCGTTTTTACGTGCCGACTCGCGAACTTTAAACATCTCAAATACCCAACAACAGACCAACCCTTACCCAGCCACTGACTCAGTCAAACTCTCAGATTCATACACAAAACCCAACCATGCGCATCCCAATATTTATCCACCACAAGCCCATACTGACAGCCATCGCCTTACTGGCAGCAACCGTCGCCAACGCAACCAACCTCATTTCCAACGGAGATTTCCAGTCCTTCTCAGGAGACAAGCCGACCGACTGGTTCGCGCCATCCGACGGCACCGTTTCGCTTGAGTATGACACGAGCAACAAACCAACCGATGCCCTGGGCAGTCTGAAAGTAACCTGCACGGGCACCAAAAAGGGCCAAGGCCAAGTCATCCAAAAACTCAAGTTGCCCGAGGCCGGATTGTATTACCTCGAAGGCTGGGTAAATTCACCCAAAAGTTCCCGGGGTTATATTCAAGTAAAGCTCTACAAAAACGGAAAAGAGTTTAAGCGAATCAGTATTCGGGAATCGGGCAAAGACTGGGTCAAAGTCGGCAAAGAAATAGACACTGCTGGTTCCACTCAGGCCGCCGTTCTACTTCGTTACAACCAGGGCGAACGGAATGTGGGCGACTCAGTTTGGTTCGCAAACATTTCCTTAATCCCAGCCAGTGAGCGCGTTCGCGAGACGCCTCAGATCAGCCAATTGAATGCAGTCCCCACCTTCAACTCAATCGGCGTCTATGCAGATGTTGAGGGAGACATGAGCGCGACCACCGAAGGCCACATGCAATACCGAGCCAAAGGAGAAGCAGAATGGCGCGACACTCTCGGCGTCGTATGGCATGGCGAGACGAAACAAATGCGCGGCAGCCTTCTCAATCTGACCGAAAATACCGAATACGAAGCCAAGGTGTGGATGACGGACGAAACCCTCGAACTCGAAACTGAACCTAAAGTCATCGCCTGCACCACCTGGAACAGTCACCCGAAAATCGGCAAAACGATCCACTTGGACCCAGGCCTCTCCACCACCGCCCTGGAAATCACCGAAAAGGGGACACCCGACGCATGGGTATTAATTACTCGAGCTCCCGATTCACCCTCTACGCTGGACGTCCAAAACAAAAGCATCAACGCGATCAAAATCATCAACTCTGAATACATCATTGTTGAGAACCTGAAAATTCAAGGCAGCATCAAAGACGCAGTCGTCATCGAGGACTCGAGTAATATCCGCATTCGTCGTTGCGACATTTCAAACTGGGGACAACCCGGCACATTCCAAGAAAGCACCAGTTACAAAGGGAAAAAAAGGTTTTTCTATTTAGACGAGGAAGGCAATCGCATCAACCTGCAGGCTGGCGTCCGCATCAATCATGGCGCCAATCGCGTCGTCGTCGAGAATTGCTTCATCCATGCTCCTCGTGGACACGCGAATAGTTGGCAGTACGGCCACCCGCTCGGACCTACATCCATCATCATGGCGATGTCCGACGGGAACCACGTCATCCGCAACAACGATTTGATCGGCTCCGAAGACCATCGCTTCAATGATACCATTGAGTCCGCCTACAACAATAAGGTCCAAGGCGGTCCCTACCGCGACACAGATATCCAAGGCAATATCATGTTCTTCAGCAACGATGATGGCATCGAGTTGGATGGCGGTCAAATGAACATCCGCATGTTCAACAACTGGATCCAGAGTAGTCTCTGCGGCATTAGCACAGCGCCTACGATCTATGGCCCGTCCTACCTTTATCGCAATCTGATCGTGCTCGAAGGGGAAGAACGCGGGAATACAAACTTTGCCTTCAAAGTCGGGGGGAACCGCACTCCCGAAGCGGGCATCAACTACATTTTCCACAACACAGTATACAGCCAAAGCAAAGCGTTACGTGGCGGCAATTGGGGCAAAGGCCCAACGCCACTCAAGACCCGCAACAATGTCTTCGCACTCGGCGACATCCTCTATCCACAAATTGCGATGGCAGACTTCGACTATGACATGATGTTGCCTGGATCCATGGATCCAGAGCGAGACGAATGGCAGCAGAACGGCGTGGTCAGTGGTGAGAAATTTCGCAATCGCGATGCGGGTGATTATCGCTTATCAGCCAATTCGTCAGCCCTCGATCAAGGGCAAAGCCTGCCGATGATCAACGATGGGCACACTGGCGATGCCCCTGACCTTGGAGCGTTCCCCGCCAACAGCGATCCGCTCTTCCCTGTTCGACCAGGCGGAATTTCGGCCCTCCCCATGGTCGCCAACATCGAAATGATCTTGGGCGAAGGACCCACTAAGACCGCAGAAATCAACGTAATCGTTCCGAGCACGTTGGGCGAGAATTGGAAAGTCATCGCAAACTCTCCGTGGATCCAAACCTCGCCCCAATCCGGCCCATGCGATGACCAAAGCCATACGCTCACCGTTCGCTTTAATGAAGCCAACCCTCAAGCCGGCCCGATGGAAGGGGCCATCACGATCCGCTCCGACGCCGGCTACAATCGAACCGTTTTCATCAAGGGCATCGCCCATCCGCCTTCTCCTCAAATATTTGCCGCAAATGCAGTCGATCTGGAACACGCCGGCTTCACCGTAGTCCAGAAACAAGACGCACCCGTCCCGTCGATATTGAAGGCCCCCTCCACGCGTATGGAGGCCAAAGACTCTTACATCAAGTTCCCGGTCAACATTACCGAACCGGGAGTCTACTACCTACATGCTTTAACCTTCGTGCCAGGCCCAGGCGCAGCGACCCACGATAGTATGCGCTTCCAGATCGATGATGGAGAAATCACCTACTGGCCTTTCCGCAAAACAGCACCTGGCATGTGGCACTGGCAAATCGTCGACAAGTTCAAGGAAGAGTATCCGCAGAAGATCCACCTCACCCAAGGCTCACATACGCTCACCATCTGGGGAAGAGAGGGTGAGACCGAGATCGCCAAAATCGTGGTCAGCCAAAGCCCGGTTTCCCCGGAAGACGCACCGGTCCCTCTGGCTCAAAAGTGACCTTTTCCTCTTTGAATCGTTTTCCCGATGCCTCTCACCAAACCATCTTCCGTCAAAGCGGACTCTCCTCTGTTCGACTTTGAGCCCGAACCTATAGGCGTTCGTCGCAAACCTTTGCGCGTGGCCCTAGTCGGAGCTTCCGGTTACTCAAAAGCGCATTTCAAGCTAATCAGCATCGCCTCGAGGCAAGGCCTCTATCGTTTAGTCGGCGCTGCCGTCATCAACCAAGCGGATGAGCCAGAACGCTGTCGGGAAATCGAAGCCATGGGCGGTGCGCTCTATGATGACTTCGACTCGATGATCAGCCAGTTGGCAGGCCAGCTAGACATCTGCTTCATCCCCACGGGCATCCATCACCACGCCCCCATGACCATTGCAGCCCTGAAGGCGGGCGCAAATGTGATGGTCGAAAAACCCATTGCGGCTACGATTCAGGAGGTGGCCGAGATCCGCCAATGCGCAAAGGAAACCGGTCGTTTTGTCGCTGTCGGCTTCCAGAGCATCTATGATCCCGCCACGAGATGGCTGAAAAATGCCCTTCTCCATGGCGCTATCGGCAAAATTCGTTCCATCCGTTCACGCGCCATGTGGCCACGGCCCACCACATATTACCTGCGAAATAATTGGGCGGGCCACCTGAAAGCAGGTGATCAATGGGTCCTCGACTCTCCCTTTAACAACGCTCTCGCCCATCAACTCAATATGATGTGTTTCTTGGCCGGCGACGAGGTAAACTCGTCCTCTCGGCCAGCCACTGTTCAAGCCGAGCTCTACCGTGCAATGGACATTGAGAGCGCAGACACCGCCTGCCTGCGCATCATCACGGAGAATGAAATTTCACTCCACTATTTTGCCAGCCACAGTTGCATCGAGAAGCAGGACCCAATCATCGAAATTATCGGCGAATCAGGAGTCGCGAGCTGGAGTCTCACCGAGGCCAGCTTTCAGCCCGAAGGCGAACCCCTCCAATCCGTCCGCTGTGGAAGTTTTCCTGATCTACTTCGGTACATCGGTTCAGCCATTCACTCTCATTCGGAAGAGGGTGAGACTCCCCTTTGCGGACTCGATATCGCAGAGGCGCACACCCTATGCGTAAACGGGGCTCATGAATCATCCGCAATTCACACGATCCCCTCTCAATTCCTGAGCACACAGAAATTTCCGAACGGAGAATCTCAAATCGCCATCAACGACCTTCAATCACACATCGAGCAGGCATACCAACAAGGAAAACTGTTCAGCGAAATCGGAATCCCATGGGCAACTTCCGGCGAAAAAATCGATATGAGGAACTACCGCCAGTTTCCAACCTATCGCAATCCCCTCAAAGGATCCGGCCAAAGCAGTTGAGCGCAGAACTGAAACGAATCTATACCGAATTTGGCGAAGCGAGGCTGGATTCCGTTAGTGCCAATCGACCCGAGCGAGGTTCGCTGGAGCGGAAACCGCCGAAACTTTGAAGCAAAAGGACTCTTCCGAAGAATTTGCGAAAACCGCCTCGCCCGACATAGCAACGCCTTCGAAATCCCCGATCTGATCGACCACAGCGGCTAGTGCGCAAGCTGTCGTCAAGATTTTTAGGCCTGTCTAATATTTGTTCTTTTGCCTCGCTCGGATACTTGATGCTTGCGAGGTATCGGCCCCTTATCCCATTCTGCGGAGCGGAACCACGTAAAGGAACCTGACATATGCACAAACTTGTACTTCTGCGTCATGGCGAGAGCCAATGGAACTTGGATAACCGTTTCACCGGTTGGACTGATGTCGATCTTACCGACACCGGTCGCGAACAGGCGAAGTCCGCTGGTTATTATCTAAAGAAAGAAGGATTCACCTTCGATCTCGCTTTCACCTCCGTTCTCAAGCGCGCCATGCGCACTCTGTGGATTGCCATGGATGAGATGGACCTGCTCTGGGTTCCCGTCCGCCGGGCCTGGCAGCTCAATGAGCGTCATTATGGCAGCCTTCAAGGACTGAACAAGGCAGAGACGGCCGAGAAATACGGCGACGAGCAAGTTCTGATCTGGCGCCGCAGCTATGACGTCCCCCCTCCTCCGCTGGAGAAGGACGACGAGCGCTATGCTGGCAACGATCCGCGCTATGCGAATCTGGATCCGGAACAACTGCCTTTGACCGAGTGCCTGAAGGACACGGTCGATCGCTTCCTTCCCTATTGGCACGAGTCGATTGCTCCGGAAATTCGCTCCGGAAAGAACATCATCATCGCCGCCCACGGGAATTCTCTCCGGGCCTTGGTCAAGTATCTCGACGACATGTCGGAAGAAGAGATCCTGAAGCTCAACATCCCGACCGGGATGCCGCTTGTCTATGAACTCGATGACGATCTCAAGCCTCTCAAGAGCTACTACCTCGGCGATCCCGAGGAGGTAAAGAAGGCTATGGATGCGGTTGCCAATCAGGGCAAGTCGAAGAAATAGGTCCGATTCCAGCTTGATTGACAAATGCGAGAAGCCGATTAAAGCTTCTTTTAGTCAACAAATCCAAAATCACATTTCCTAATCCAAAAACAAACCGGAAAATAACATGCCAGTAGCAACACCGAAACAATACCGGGCTATGATCGACGCCGCGCAGAAGGGCAACTACGCCTACCCTGCGGTCAACGTCACCTCCATCACCACCATCAACGCGGCACTGAAGGCCTTCGCGGACGCCAAGTGCGACGGCATCATCCAAGTCTCGACGGGCGGTGGTCAATTCGCCTCGGGCCTGAACGTAAGCGACGCCGCTTTCGGTGCGATCGTTCTTGCAGAAGCAACTCACCTTTTGGCGGAGAAGTATGACATCCTCGTCGGACTTCACACCGACCACTGTCACCCGGAGAAGGTCGACGGATTCCTGAAGCCATTGCTCGAAGCTTCCCGCAAGCGCGTCGCAGAAGGTAAGGGTCCCCTCTTCCAATCTCACATGTTTGACGGATCCGTCATCGATCTGAAGGAAAACCTCGAGATCTCCAAGCAACTCCTCAAGGAGTGCGCCGAGCTCGAGATCATCCTTGAAGTCGAAGCTGGATGCGTCGGCGGAGAAGAAGACGGCCACGACACCTCCGGTCTTCCGATCGACAAGCTCTACACCACTCCCGGCGACATGGTCGAAGTGTACGAAGCGCTCAACCCGATTGGACCGTTCCTCTTCGCAGCGACTTTCGGAAACGTTCACGGTGCTTACAAGCCCGGCGCGGTTAAGCTCAAGCCCACCATTCTTCGCGATGGACAGAAGGCGGTCACCGACAAGTACGGTGAAGAAGCGATGATGGACCTCGTCTTCCACGGCGGATCCGGTTCGGAGCTCAGCGACATTCGTGAAACTCTCGAATATGGCGTCGTGAAGATGAACATCGATACCGATACGCAATACGCCTTCACCCGCCCGATCGTTACCCACATCTGCGAAAACATCGAAGGTGTGCTCAAGATCGACGGAGAAGTGGGCAACAAAAAGAACTACGACCCACGCAGCTACCTCAAAAAGGCTGAAAAGAACATGTGCGATCGCCTCATGCAGGCCGCAGAAGACCTCTGCGCGACCGGCAAGACGATTTTCGGCACCGTCTAAGTTCCAGATTGTCGAAAAACATTTGATCAAGGCGGCACCGCGAGGTGCCGCCTTTTTTTTTTGCGCTAAAAAAAAGGCGGCGTTTGGAGGTTTGGAAGTTGTGAGGTTTAGAAGTTGTAGTGAACGAAGGCTTCTCGGACTGAGAGGGACAGAGAAATAACCGCCCCCCTTCCCTATGCTGGACAAAGGAAAGCCTCTACCCCGTCTTCTCCCAACCTAGGAACTTCCCAACCTCTAAACTTCCAAACTTCTCAACCTCCAAACCTCTCCCCCGAACTTCTCACTTCCCGGATTGAACCAACGGCACTTCTGGAACAAAGTGAACATTCATCATGTTTGAAGAACCCGAATCTCTGGACCATCTGGTTCAGCGCATCGCCCGGCAGGCTCGCGAGGCCTCCTATGGCGTCGCTGTGGCTAAAACCGAGCACAAGAATGCTGTCCTCTCTCGCCTCGCCACCCTCATCGAATCCTCCGCTGAGGATTTGGGCGCCGCCAACGAGAAGGATCTAGCCGTCGGACGGGAGCAAGGTCTCTCCAAGGCCCTTCTTGACCGCTTGGCCCTGACGCCGGAGCGGATTGCCTCCATGGCCGAAGGCGTCCGCCAAGTTGCCTCCCTTCCCGATCCAGTAGGGACAGAAATCGGCCAGTTGAAACCCGACAGCGGGATCGACATCCGCAAAGTCCGAGTGCCCATCGGAGTCGTCGGCATCATTTACGAATCCCGTCCAAACGTCACGGTCGACTGCGCCGCTCTCTGCCTCAAATCCGGCAATGCCTGCATTCTTCGCGGGGGACGGGAAGCCTTTCACTCGAATCAAGCTCTCGCGGCCCTGGTCCGTCAAGCGCTCGAAGAGGAAGGGATGGACAGCAACGCAGTGCAACTCATCCCGACCACCGACCGCACCGCTCTCGGCTTCCTTCTCAAGCAGGACCAGTACGTGCACTGCATCGTACCCCGCGGCGGCGAGGGCCTGATCCGCTACGTGGTTGAGAACTCCAATATTCCCGTCATCAAGCACTTCGAAGGGATTTGCAGCCTTTACCTGGACTCCGAAGCAGATCTTCAGATGGCCCGCGAAATCGCAGTCAATGCCAAGTGTCAGCGCCCGGGGGTTTGCAACGCCATTGAGAATCTCGTGGTCCACCGCAGCTTCGCCGCGGCTCACCTGGCCGAGATCGCTCAGGCACTGGCAAATGAAGGAGTCGAGCTTCGCGCCGACGTGGAAGCCGGTGCCATCCTACACCGCGCCGGAATCGGCTACCGCACCGCGGCCGAAGAAGATTGGTCGACGGAATATCTCGACCTTATTCTATCAATACGCGTGGTTTCCAGCGCCGACGAAGCCATCTCCTTCATCAACCGCTACGGTTCCCAGCACAGCGACTCCATCATCACCACCAATGAAGCCACGGCCCGCCGTTTCCTTCGTGCCGTCGATTCGTCGACGGTTTACTGGAACGCCAGCACCCGCTTCACCGATGGCTACGAATTCGGCCTCGGCGCCGAGATCGGGATTTCCACCGACCGTCTACACGCCCGCGGCCCCATGGGCCTCGAAGAACTTTGCACCTACAAATATGAAGTGCACGGCAAAGGAGAGGTCCGGAAATGAGTCCTATCGAAGAACTCAGGAAAACGGTCAAGAAGCTACGGGCTCCAGACGGGTGCTCTTGGGACCGCGAACAAACGCACGAGTCCCTCATCTCTTGCCTCATTGAAGAATGTTCGGAAGTGATCGAGGCGATTGAGGAAAAGGACGATCCCCTTCTCGAAGAAGAACTCGGCGACCTCCTCCTCAGCATTCTCATGCACGCCGAGATCGCCTCGGAAACGGATCGATTCGATCTCGACGACGTCGCCCGAGGAGTGAACGAAAAGCTGATCCGCCGCCACCCTCACGTCTTCGGCCCCAATGCCGGCAAGATGGGAACCGAAGAGATCCTCGTTCAATGGGAAAAGATCAAAGCCGAAGAGAAAGCGGCTAAAGGCATCACGACCATGCCTCTCTTCAAGGATCTTCCTCCTCGGCTTCCCGCTCTCAATTACGCCGGAGCGACCGCCAAACAGATCCGCAAAAAGGAACTAGGCCCCGTACCCTCCTACGACCCAGAGCAACTCCCAACAGCCGACGAGAAGGAAATGGGCAAGACTCTCTTCCACCTCGCCGCTCTCTGCGACCAAAAGGGATGGGACGCGGAAACACTCCTTCGGCAATATGCCGATCAAGTTCGCAAGGAAGCGGAAGCCGCTCAGTAAACACGCTATCCGGACCCGGATCAGGGCAAATTTCCTTGAGCCCCACTCGCTCAAGGATTAACAATTTCAGCTTCAACCTCGGGGGGCCGTAGCTCAGTTGGAAGAGCGCGTCGTTCGCAATGACGAGGTCGACGGTTCGATCCCGTTCGGCTCCACCAAGCTTTTTTCCCAACAAGGAGAAAGAAAACAACTCGGCCATGGAGTTCTTTTGGGACTCACATCTCCTTCCGTTTTCCTCTCAATAGATATCCCTCGACAAACGAAGGGAAAGAGGTGGGTGCTGAAGCAACCCACCCACTGCGGGGCATCGCTTCATGCCTTGCCCGCGAAATCGTTGAAACGTCACCTTCGAAAACGACCGAGACAGTCCCAGCAGGGAGGCTCCAACCAGAAAGTCTCAGGTGGGCGCTGAAGCAACACACCCATTGTGGGGCATGGCTTCAGCCTTGCCCGCGAACTCGCTGAAACATCACCTTCGAAAACGACCGAGACAATCCCAGCAGAAAGCCAAAACCCAGAAAGTCTCAGGTGGGCGCTGAAGCAACCCACCCACTGCAGGGCATGGCTTCAGCCTTGCCCGCGAAATCGCTGAAACGTCACCGTCGAAAACGACAGATACAGTCCCAGCAGGAAGGCTCCAACCAAAAAGTCTCAGGTGGGCGCTGAAGCAACCCACCCACTGGGGGGCATGGCTTCATGCCTTGCCCGCAAAATCGTTGAAACGTCACCTTCGAAAACAACCGAGACAGTCCCAGCAGGAAGGCTCCAAACAGAAAGTCTTAGGTGGGTGCTGAAGCAACCCACCCACTGTGGGGCATGGCTTCAGCCTTGCCCGCGAAATCGTTGAAACGTCACCTTCGAAAACGACCGATACAATCCCAGCAGAAAGGCTCCAAACAGAATGTCTCAGGTGCGCGCTGAAGCAACCCACCCACTGTGGGGCATGGCTTCAGCCTTGCCCGCGAGACTGCGGAAACGTCCCCTTTCGGACGTGCGCCTCTCCCGAAAGTCCGCGGGCGGCACCGAAGCGTCCATCCACGAATTTCACGAACTCTGAGATCAGAACTCGGGGCCGCTTACTTCTTTTTCTTCCGCTTGTAGAAATCGTCGCGGTCGCCTCCCTTGCGGGAAGAGCCACCCTTTTTCTTATAGGGACGCTTCCCCTTCTTCCACGGCGCCCCTTTGCCCTTGGGACCTCCTCCCCGAGGGGAGCTGGATTCTTCGATGATTTGAATCTCCTCGCCGGAGGCCTTGGGATTCTCTTTCTCACGGAGGTCCATCAAAGCCGAGATGATATCGGTCGGCGTGTAGCCCTGATTCAGCAAGCGGTCCGTGAAGTCTTCGTAGCGTTTAAAGGATCCTTCCTCGAGAGTGCTGCGGAGCGTGTCGAAAAAGAGGTTCTCCCGACGGGCCTCGACTTGCTCGAGAGTGGGCACCCGCTCGCGGCGGATTTGGCCCTTCGTGAAGCGCATAATATTCTGCAGCTTGTAGACCTCACGACCTCCAACAAATGTGATCGCCTTGCCCTTGCTCCCCGCACGGCCCGTTCGGCCAATCCGGTGGACGTAGTCTTCCCCGTCGTTGGGGAGATCGTAGTTGAAGACGACCTCAATGTCTTTGACGTCGAGTCCACGTGCCGCGACGTCGGTGGCGACCAGAAACTCAATCGAGCGGCGGCGGAATCGATCCATCACCCGCTCTCGCATGACCTGGGTCATATCCCCGTGTAGCTTGTCCGCCATATAGCCGCGGGCCAACAGGTGCTCGACCAAGCCATCCACCATCACTTTCGTTGCACAGAAGATGATGGCGTACCGAACATCCTCCAAATCAATCAGGCGGCACAATACCTCGACCTTCGTGCGCCCATGGACCTCATACCATACCTGCTCGATCGCCGGCACGGTGAGGGACTGTGACTCAATTTTCACCCAGGTAGGATTCCGGGTAAACGTTTTGATCAAAGTGGCAATCGGCTTGGGAACCGTTGCGGAGAAAAGAACCGTCTGCCGGGAGTCCGGGGCCTGCGAAAGGATCGTCTTGATATCATCAAGGAAGCCCATATCGAGCATCCGGTCGGCCTCGTCCATGATGATCGAACGAAGATTCCCCAACTTCAAGGTACCCTTCTCCAAATGGTCCAGAAGACGACCGGGCGTGCCAATGACGATGTGAGCGCCCTGCTTCAGTCCGCGAAACTGGCGATCGTAGGATTGCCCACCGTAGATCGGCAACTCCCGCACGCCTTTCTTAAAGGAGGCGAGTTTAGAAGTTTCTTCGGCCACCTGCACCGCCAACTCACGAGTTGGGCAAAGAATCAAAACCTGCGTTTCCGCCAATGAGGGGTCCACCTTCTCAATCGCCGGAATCGCAAAGGCCGCCGTTTTTCCGGATCCGGTTTGGGACTGACCGACGACGTCACCGCCCTCTAACAAGGCGGGAATGGCCTCCGATTGAATGGGGGACGCTTCTTCAAAGCCCATCTTCTCGACGGCTTTGAGTATCTCCGGCGAAAGCCCGAGCTCACTGAACAACTTTTTCTCCATCCGCTATTCCAATCAGGAAAGCCGCCGCCCCGCTATCCTTAATATTGGCCGGAGCGAATTCTCTACTTCAGCGACAGGGCCGGGCGAACGAAGCCCTCTCCTCCATGGGCTGGACGAATCGGTCGATTTTGGTCCGTCTCCGGACCTAGACGAACCCCTCAGTTTTTTCGAAATTTCCGAATGCTCTTCAGCTTTCTGAACTTGCGGTTGAAGCGAGTGGATCTCTTCGGCAGAGCAAATTCTCCCAGATTCTCGAGGAGGTTCTCGATTCGAGGCTTAATGAAATGCCAGCGGGCGGTCAGATCGTCCCGTTGGGAAATCGTCAGATCCCGCACGTAAAGTTTGCTGAAGATGGCATCAAGCTCATCGCGGCGGGCGATTCTGAGCTTATTCACCACAAATCTTCCCAAGAACCAGGTCACAACCGTAAGGCCGGCACCAATACCGATAACGAGTGGATCAACTTTGACAAAATAGGCATACGCCGCGGTCCCGAGGCCAAAAATCACCGCGAGAAGACCGACCAGGAAACGCAGACCGAGGTCCTTGCGCCGCAGATAGCTGCATACTCGGATAAAGAGCTCGAGACGGAGAGATTGCTCTTTGAGGTTCCCGACCAAATTGTCGGCGCGGCGAATGTGAGCATTCTGGATCTCGTGGACGACCTCATTGCGAGCGGCATCGAAATCCTCAAGGGCGATCGCATTCGCAGGACGATTGGCCGAATCGGTCGGCACATACATCGTAAAGATGTGAGGGAGATCCTTCGTCCGCACAACCCGGGCCAGATTCCAGCAAAGGGATCCATAATCGCGGGCGAAGTCGCGGATATTTGAAAAGGTATCCACCTTATTGAGCACGATGAGGATCTTGTGCTCCATCCCCGTCAGGGACTGAGTGAAGGCGGCAAGAGTTTCTCCGGTAGTTCCCGGTTTTTCCGGATCGAAGAAAAAGAGGATCAGGTCGGCGTTATCGGCGAAGAAACGCACGGAAGCCATAAAGTCATAGCCGCGCTCGGCCGAAGTCCCGGCCGTGTCGATCATCCCTGGACTGTCGATAAGATTCACATGCTCGAGAACATTCGAAGTCGAGGATTTCACACGCAGGCGGGAGAGGAAACCCGGCCCTAACTTTTCCATTCCGGAGAAGGGAAATTCTCGACGCTCGATCGCCCCCGGCCCGCGGCTCTCCTCATTCGTATCTCCGGAAACGATGAGGGTGAACCCGTCATCAGTGGGAGCTACGCCGGTTTTCTGAAGAGTGCCTCCGAGGAGGTGGTTGATAAAAGTACTCTTCCCGGATGAGTGATTTCCCAAAAGAATGACGGACGGTTTGCCATCCGTAGCTTTGGGAAAAGGGGGAAGGTCGTAGTGATAACTATCCGCCAGGGGTTGGAGAATGCTTTGGTATTGCAGATAGACGTGCCGCTCGAGAATCTGTAATTTGTTTTCCACGGAGAGGAGCATTAGGCAAAATCGAGCAGCCTACAATGTTCAACTGAGCGGATCGCACAGGATTCGCAAGAGCCTGATCAAAAGGATTTTTCCCGCGAACAGGGGAGCTTCCGTAAATGCCCAAGTGGGCGCTGAAGCGACTTTTCTCAAAAAGGGAGGCATGGCTTCAGCCTTGCCCGCGAACTCCCCGCAACCTCCCCTTTCGCCCAATCCCCACAAATCCCGAATCAACGGTTCCATCCCGCAATCCCCCGGCGGGCGCTGAAGCGACCCACCCACTGTGGGGCACGGCTTCAGCCTTGCCCGCGAACTCGCCGCAACGTCCCCTTCCGCCCAAACCCCACACATCCCGAATCACGGCTCCATCCCGCACCCCCCCCCCGGTGGGCGCTGAAGCGACCCTCCCACTGTGGGGCACGGCTTCAGCCTTGCCCGCGAGCTTCCCGCAACGCCCCCTTCCGGCCAATCCGCGCACATCCCGAATCAACGGCTCCATCCCGCAATCCCCCGGTGGGCGCTGAAGCGACCCACCCACAGGAAGAGCCCCCCTTAAGTCTCCTTCTAAATTCTTCGCAGGACCTCCAACGGAGGCGCATTGCAGACGCCTCGACTCACCAGACTCCCCGCCAAGACCGAAAGACCGATCGCCCCGAAGACTGCGGCAAAAACGAATCCGGGGAAGAATTGGGCCTCTGCCTCGAATGCGTAGATTGCGAGGAGGACGTTCCCACCGACTGCGAGGAGTGCGCCCGCGATCGCCGCGAGAAATCCGAGTGTGGCGTACTCCCAGAGCAGGATCCGGCGGACCTGCCAACTGGAGGCTCCCAAGGTCCGGAGAAGAACGCTTTCCTGCATCCGCTGCTCTCTCCCGTGTAGGAGGGCTCCAATCAGAATCGAGACACCGGAGATCAAGGTAAAGATCGCCAAGAGTTCCACCGCCTGGCTCACCCGCCCGAGCATCTCGCGCACCATCTCGAGGATGAGAGTCAAGTCGATCGCGGAGACGTTGGGAAACTGCTCGGCGAGGACTCGCTGGAGCCCGCCCGAAGAGGCACCGTCGGGAATCCGGGTCGTCGCGACATGAAATCCGGGAGCGCCTTCCAGCACGCCTTCCGGGAAAACCATGAAGAAGTTCAGGTTGAACCGACTCCAATCCACGAGACGGAGGTGCGCAACCCGGGCCTCCATCGGAACCCCTTGGATGTTCATCGTAAAGGTATCGCCCAACTGCATGCCCATATCACTGGCCATGTCCTCTTCCACACTCACGGGCACCGGACCTTGACCCACCTCGACCGGCCAAGTTCCCGCCAAGGTCGTCTCCGTTTCATTGAGGGTGTTGCGATAGGTCGAGCGATATTCCCGCCGCACGACCCAATCGGGCAACTTCCCTTCTTCCCGCAACTGGCTCGCAGGCTCTCCATTCACCGCTTGAAGGCGCATGGTGACCATCGGTGCACTCTCCAGAAAAGGCAGCCCCTCGGACTCGACGACCTCCCGGACGCCATCCACCTGATCCGGCTGCACGTCGACCAGGTAAACATTCGGCATGGTCTCGGCCTCCGAGATCCGGATCTGCTCGAGCAGAAGATTCCGGGCGAGGAGGACCGAGAGGATCAAAAATACCCCCAGCCCCAACGACAGCAAAAAGAGCAACGTCTGATTCCGGGGGCGATAGAGATTCGCCACCCCCTGCCTAAACTCGTAGGGCCAACTGGGGCGCACGATCTTCCTTGCCAATCGGACAATCACCCAAGCCAATCCCGTAAGGACGAGGAAAGCGATGAGGAGCGCGACCGTCATCTGCACCGCCCGCCCAACACTGGCGCTGTTCATCAGCGAGAGCAGGCAAAGGATCGCAAAAAGAAAGAGATAAATCGGAAGAGCGCGGAGGAAACGACGCCCCTTCCCGACCCGATCCGCCGATTCCCCGCCGCCCAAGGCTGCAGCCGGGGGGATGTCGCGAATCCCCATGAGTGGCAAGAGGGCGAATCCGCAGCATACCGCAAACCCGGCAAAGGTCGTGTTGACCAAAGTCCAAAGACGCGGCCAAGTCGGAAGGTCGACGGGAAAGGCAGCCCCGAAACCGAGAATCAACCCTGCGTGGAGGAGCGCCCCGAACAGCCCGCCGAGAATCGCTCCCACCCCACCGATGAGACAGGCCTGGACGAGAAAAACCGCAAAAGCCGAAGCGGTCGGCACCCCGAGACAACGGAAGACGGCAATCGTATCCCTCCTCCGCCTCACTTGGGCATGAACCGCCCCCGCTACTCCAATCGCCCCCAGCACCAAGGCCGCCAGCGCAATCAATCCCAGAAATTGCTCAAATCGGTCCAGGACCTTACCGATTCTCTCCTTACGGCTTTCCGGCGTCTGGATCCGCCAGCTCTCGTCGGGGTTCATAGCGCGAATCCTTTCTTGGATCGCCATCGAATCGGCATCCTCGGCTAAACGCAGATAGAGGTAATACCGCGCGAGAGAAGTCGACTCGAGCAACCCGCTCGCTTCAATGACGGCCTCACTCGTATATACCTCGGGAGCAATTCCAGCGAAGCGTCCACTCCGGGGTGCCGGCTCGGTGATCGTCCCCAGGACGGGCACCTCTGCCTGCCCCAGCCGCACCTGACTTCCAACACTCTCGGCGAACTGCTCGAGTAACGCCGGTTCAACAAAGATCCCCTGCCCCTCGCTCCGCTCGTCCGGAGACGTCGCCGGATCGGTGACAATATTGCTATAGAAAGGATAGCCTCCCTGGATCGCCCGGACCTGGACCAACCGCCCCGCATCCTGATCAACCCAGTAAAGCATCGTCGAAAAGGAAACCTCAGAAGCCACCTCCTCAGCCATCGCCGCGATCGCCTCCTGATCCGAGGCCGAAAACCCGCCGCGCGAGGAGACCTGAATATCCGCCCCCAGTAGCCCCCGGGATTGACGTTCAATCCCGGTATCGAGGCTTCCCCGCAGGCCGTGAATAGTCGCGAGGGCCGCAACGCCCGTGATCACCGCCGAGGCGAAGACGAGGAGCCTCCGAGCCTCCACTCGGCTATCGCGCCAAGCGACCCTCCACACCCAAGGATGCAAAAGGGCGCGAAACAGGTTTCGGGGTAACCCCGAAGAAGAGCCAGAAGCGGACATGGGCTTACGCGGGTTTCTCATCCTGCACCACCGAACCGCCCCGCATGGAAATGACCCGCCCCGCCAAAGCCGCCAACTGCGGATCGTGAGTGACCAAGACCAAGGCCGTGTTCTGCTCCCGATTCAATTCAAACAGCATTTCCACAATCGGCTTGCTGGTTTCCTCATCCAAATTCCCAGTCGGTTCGTCAGCGAAAAGAATGCGCGGACGATGGATAAAAGCCCGCGCCAAGGCCACACGCTGCTGCTCCCCTCCCGACAATTGGGTCGGGTAATGATCCACCCGGTGCCCGAGACCCACTCGATTGAGAAGTTCAATTGCCTGCGCCTTCCCCGAGCGCTCGCCCCGCAGCTCCAAGGGAACGAGAACGTTTTCCAGTGCCGTCAGAGTCGGGATCAGCTGGAAATTTTGGAAGACGAAGCCGACCGAGCGACTCCGCAGATCCGCCCGGTCGTCCTGATTCAAATCCCGCAAACGCTCCCCGACCAATTCCACCTCTCCCTCGGTCGGATCATCGAGCCCGGCACACAACCCGAGCAAGGTCGTCTTGCCGCTGCCCGAGGGTCCGACGATGGCACAGGTCTCGGCCTCCTCAACGGCGAGACTCACGCCCCGCAAAACAGAAAGGTCATGATCCCCTACCCGGTAGGACTTGCCCACGCCACTCAATTTGAGCAGGGGTCGGTTGACGCCGGGGACATCCCCCTCAGACTGGAGGGGTGATGGATCTTTTTGGGTTTCAATATCGTCTGTGCTCATACTTTCGAAAAACGCTGTGCCGAACGCTTCGCCGAAGCGCCCTTTCGACAGCAATGGTCCTTTTTGTGATTTTCACAAGTACGGCAGGCGGGGAATCCCGGATTGTTTTTCTCGGAGACAGCCTCACCGCCGGATACGGACTCGACCCTGAGCAGGCCTACCCGGCTCTCTTAGAGTCGCGACTCAGCGACGAAGGGATCGAGGCCACGGTCGTCAACGCCGGCGTTAGCGGCGACACGTCCGCCGGAGGCCTTCGCCGAGTCAACTGGGTCCTCAGCCAACCGACCGACGTCCTCCTCGTCGCCCTCGGCGGCAACGACGGCCTTCGCGGACAACCGACCGAAGCCTTGGCCGAAAACCTGACCGCTATCATCGAAACCGCCCGCTCAAAATATCCCGACATCCAAATCCTCCTCGCCGGCATGCAAATGCCCGCCTCGATGGGGAAGCAGTACCAGCAAAATTTTGCCGCGGTTTATCCCACAGTCGCCGAGGAAAACGGAGTCACCCTCATCCCTTTCCTCCTCAAAGACGTCGCCGGAGCCCCAGCCCTCAATCAGAGCGACCAGATCCACCCCAACGCCAAAGGACAGGAGATCATCGCCGAGACCGTCTGGCCTTATCTGCAGCAAGCAGTGCGCGCGGAGTAACGGAACTCTTCGTTGAAGATTGAACTCATGAGCACAAAAAACCCGAAGCATACTGTCCGCCTCGCAGCCATCGACCTCGACGGCACCCTACTAGGGCCGGACCTCACCATTTCTCCGACCAACCGTCGAGCCCTGGAGAGTCTTGCCGAAGAAGGGATCGAAGTGGTTCTCGCATCGGGTCGTCACTACCAGTCTATGCACCCATTCGTCGAATCCTTGCCCATGGTGCGCTGGGTCATCTCCGCCCAAGGAGGAGAACTTTGCAGCCGTGACCGCGAGGAAATCGTCCATCGCAACTTTATCCATCCCGGCGAGCTCCAGCGCATCGCCCGCGAGCGGGAATGCTACGGAATCTCCAGTGTTTGCTATACTGCTGAAGGGACCATCACCCATATGGAAATGGATTCTCATATTCAGAGTTATAGCGATCTCGAGGGCCTCGTGCCCAAGCAAGTCAGTGCCAACGCGCTCCTAGGAGAAGATATTCTCAAAGTCATTTGGATCGGAGAATCCAGTCTAATCGACCAAATTCTCCTGGATCACCGCGCCCAAGCCCACGAGTCCCAAATCGTTCAGACTTTTTCGACGATGTGCGAGTTTATGCCACACACTACCAGCAAGGGAGCAGCTCTTTCGCAGCTTTCCAAACGATTGGGCATCGATCCGGGTGCGGCAGTCGTGTTTGGCGACGGCGAAAACGACATCCCGATGTTCGAATGGGCAGGCATCTCCTACGCCATGCCCCACGGCTGGGAAAGGGCTCGTAAGAAGGCAACGCACACAGCCCCAGAAGGGAGCCGGGAAGATGCCCTCGCCCGCGCTATCGACGATTACCGTCTTCGCTATCGAGACTAATTGCCCTGCGAATCGTCACTCGGAAGGTCGACGGAGATAGCCTTTCTCCAAGGCCGCAGTCAGGATCCGATGGCTCTGATCCAACTGCTCCATTCGAGACTTCACGTTGATGGCTTCTTCTTCGATCACTCTCCGAATTTCCGGATCTTCAAGCTTGCAGTTTATGTTCATCAGAGCGGGAAGGATCCTGGCGATCGTGCTCAAGGATAAACCGCCGCAAAGAAGAAACCGGATTGCTTTCACCCACTCGACCGTCTCTTCGGAGTAACGTCGGTAGCCATTCTCTGCGCGATGCGATCCGATGATCCCTAACTTTTCGTAATGGCGGATGGAGCGGGCACTCGCCCCCGTTTGCTTCGATAACTCACCGATCAGCATAAGCCGAAAAACGTTCCTTGACCTTAACATTGTGTCAACCCCCAAGGTGCCGTTCCTATGAAGAACCAAACCAAGAAAACCACCTCTCACCAACATCCAATTCGCGTTGGAATCGTTGGGGTCGGCAATTGGGCGACCTACGCTCACATTCCCGCCCTCAAGCTCCTCCCGGAGTATGAGATTACGGCCGTTGCGACCCGACATCAAGACACCGCGGAAGCCTATGCCCGGGAGCACGGAATTCCCCATGCCTTCGGAAACTTCGAAGAACTCGTGCGACACTCGGAAGTTGATCTCGTCGTTGTCCTCACGATCGCTCCTCAGCACGAGAAAATCGTTCGAGCGGCGATCTCAGCTGGAAAGGACGTATTCTGCGAATGGCCACTAACTCCGAGCACCCAGCAATCCCTCGAACTGCTTCGACTCGCCGAAGAATCCGGAGTTCGGCATCTCATGGGGTTGCAAAGACGGCTCAGTCCGAGCTTTCGCTACTTGCGTGACCTCTTAGTCGACGGTTATGTCGGAACAATTCGCTCGATTCGGATGAGCGTAAGCGAGCCGGATTACTACGTCCTCAGGTCCAAAGCGGTCGCTTTCACCATTCCCTCGGAGAACTTCACCCATGTCGCCGCAACGTTCGGAGGTCACTTTATGGACGCCCTGTTCACCGCCGTCGGACATCCAAAGGAATTCTCGTCTCTCCTCATCAATCAGTTCAAGCAGGTCACCCTCGTCGAAACAGGAGAGACCGTCGAAACCGACGCTCCCAACGAACTGCTCCTCCATGGACAATTGGACGAAGAGATCGCCCTCTCGATTCAGATCGAAGGAGGAAAGCGCAATGGATACGGGTTGGAGTTATCCATCACCGGAACCAATGGCGATCTTCAGGTTCTAAACTCTGCGGCCTTTCACAACGAGGAGGACAATCGCATTCTCGGAGCGCAAGGATCTGGACAACCGATGAAGGATCTTCCCATCCCGGACCGCTACAACTGGCTCCCTCCGTCCAATCTGCCTTCCAGCGCCCTCGAAATGGCCAATCTGTACGCCTCTCATTCGAAGGACATTCAAGACGGCGGACACCAAACCCCCAACTTTTCAGACGCAGTCAGGCTTCACAGGCTCTTAGATAGAATTTCCGAGGCTTCTTCCTCGGGACAGAGACCATCGTGGCAACCTTAACCCACAGGATTCTCGTCGGAATCGGGTCCAACTGGGGAAAATTCCGAGTTCCCAAACAAATTCCCAAGGGCGGCTTATCCCCTCCATTAACCCATCTTCTGTTTCTGCAATTGGCGACCTACTGCCAATAAGAAAATTGCCTAATCCTACCCCACTCGCAGACTACGGACAAAAATCCAACTTCTACTAATGCTAAAAATACACATAATTAGACTCACTACTTTAACAATCTGCGCAATCACGAGCGTCTTCGGTGCTTCTGCCGGGGAAAAGGAAGCCGCTCCCCAGCAGGGCATTCTTCTCGCAACTTTCGGCACGAGCGATCCAGACGCCCTCGCTGCGTTTGAGAATATTGCCACGATGACTCGCGAACGTTTTCCGGGGGTTCCAATCTACTGGGCCTACACCAGCGATTTCATCCGCAAGAAAATGGCCCGGCAGGGAGTGGAACTAGATTCGCCGCTGGCGGCTCTCTCACGCATGAGGGATGCGGGCATCGACGAAGTGGCCATCCAATCGCTGCACGTGATCGCCGGAATAGAATACGAGGAGATCCTGGATGCGGTCGCCGCTTTTCAATCCACCCATCTCCAATTCGGCCGAGTCGAGATCGGCGGGCCTCTCCTGTTCAGCGCAGCCGACATTGAAAAAACCTCCGAAGCGATCCTCGCGAATGCGGCAGAGTTTCGCAAACCCGGAGACATGCTCATCCTCATGGGGCACGGTTCCGGTGATCATCCTGCCGATATCACCTACGTGGCCACCAATGCTATCATCCGTGCCCAAGATCCCACGGCTTGCCTGGGAACCGTCGAAGGGCATCCCACCTTTGATCAGGTTCTTTCTAAAATCGAAGAACAGAATCCGGAAAGCGTCACTCTCTTCCCCTTTATGTCCGTCGCGGGGGATCACGCCCACAACGACATGGCGGGCGACGAACCTGATTCCTGGAAATCCCAGCTGGAAAGCCGGGGAATCGAGTGTACCGCCGTGCTGCAAGGCATGGGCGAATCACCCGAGATCGTCGAAATCTGGCTCAGCCACCTCGACGAAGCCATGAACCAACTAGGAGCCAACGAACATGTCGCAGCCCACTGACATTAAGAGCCCTGCCACGGGAGAGCTAGCCGGTGTCGGTATCGGCCCTGGGGCTGTCCGGTATTTGACTCTTGAAGCCGTCGAGGCCCTGCGCAACGCGGACATCCTCATCGACATCGCCAGCGCTCAATCATCGGAAAGCGTTTCGATGCGCGTCATCGATGAACTCGGAGAGTGCCCCGGCGAGCGAGTCCATTTCATCACACCGATGTCGAGAGATCTCGCCAAGCGTGAAGTCAATTGGCAAAAGCACGCACGCACGACGGCCAACTGGCTCCGCGAGGGAAAGAAGATCGCCTACGTCACCCTTGGCGATCCCTTGATCTACAGCACCTTCGGCTACCTGCGAAGGGCGGTTCTCGCCCTCGAACCCACCGCTCGCATTCGCGCTATCCCGGGAATCACCTCCTTTCAAGCCGCCGCCTCACGCACTGGAGAAACCCTTTTGGAGAACGAAGAGATCCTCACTCTGATGCCGGCCACCGCCTCTCCGGAGAAACGAAAACAAGTCCTCCCAGGGACGGATACCGCTGTCGTTTTGAAGGCTTCGCGCAATAAGCCGAGCCTCTTTGCTGAGATCGATGAGTCACTCCAAACTCAGTCTTTCCTCTACGCAACCCGGCTTGAACAACCGGACGAAGCCGTGACCCAGGACCCGTCCGAAGCCGAGTCTCTCCCGGACACCTACCTCTCTCTCTTCATCGCCAAACGCCGCAACCATGACCTTTGACCTCCTGTGGACGAAAGTCCTCCCCCAAGTCTGGGACCTAACCCTGACCCTGAGTCTGGGCGTCTTCATCGGCGTCCTTCTGGAAGTATCCGGATGCCTTAAGAAACTGGCCAAGTACGCAGGCCCCCTCCTCTCCCTCGGCCGATTTTCCCCCGAGTCCGGCGCTGCCTTTGTCGCGTCCTTTGGATCGACGAAAGCCGCCCACGCCATGCTGGCCTCCGCCTACCGGGGAGGAAAGATCCAACGCCGAGAGCTAGTTCTCAGCGCCGTAGCCAACTCGCTGCCCAGCACCCTCTTGCATTTGAAGTTTTTTGCACCCCTCATGATCAGTGTTCTGGGCGCAGTCGGGGCCGCCTATGTTGGTTTCGTCATCGGGGCTGCAGTTCTCGTATTCCTGGTCGCGGTCATCCTCTCCCGCCTTCTGGTCTCGCCAACGATCAACACCGTGGATGCCGAAGACTTGAAGGCGGTCTCCGTTCGGCCAACCCCGAAGATCGCCGCTCGGATGATGTGGGACCGTTGGTGGAAGATGACCCTCCGCGTCCTTCTCGTCGCGATCCCCGTTTACGCAGCCGTGGACTGGATTCAGGCCGAAGGCGGATTCAAATGGATCGCCAGCATTCTCCCCTCCTGGGTTGATGCGATCTTCCCGGTTCAAAGCATGAGCATTATTGTGGCTCAACTTTCCGGAACCACTGCCGCCGTCTCGACGACGAAAAGCCTTCTCGAAAGCGGAGCCCTCAGCGGCACCCAAGTGTTCTTCACCCTTCTCGCCGGCTACTGTCTCGCACTTCCGGTAAAAGTTCTACGCCGAAGCCTCCCCTCGGCCGTCAGCATCTTTCCCGACACAACCGGATTCTGGATCATCGGGGTCAGCCAAGGAGTTCGCCTCCTCCTCGCCGTGAGTATGGTCGGAACCTACATGGTCATCGCCTCATGAATACGAGAGAAGAGAGTATCACCTGGAACTGGTCCGGGGCCCAGGTCGAGGCAGAGAGTTTTCGCCGCATCGAAGCGGAGATCGGCGACCACGGGCTCTCTCCCGAGCACTGGCGGGTCGGCCGCCGGATGATCCATACCTGCACCGACTTCCGTCTCGTCGAAAACCTGTCCTTTCACGGAAGCCCTGTCCCCGCAGCTCTCACCGCCCTCCGCGACGGTGCCTCCATTTATTGCGACTCCAACATGATTCGCTCGGGCATCTCCGTCCCCAAGCTGAAGAAATTCAATTCGGACTACGAACGGGAGAGCATCCATTGCTACGTTTCGGACCCGGAGGTAGCCTCCCTTGCCGCCCGAAACAACACCACCCGTGCTTTGGCCGCCATTGAGAAAGGTCGTCCAATCATCGACGGAGGGATCGTGCTCATCGGGAATGCGCCCCTCGCCCTCGCTGGGATTTGCAGAATGATCGAGGCGGGCGAACTCATGCCTCGTCTCGTCATTGGAATGCCCGTTGGATTCGTCAACGTCATCGAATCCAAACGATGGCTGGCCCGTACGGATGTCCCTCACATCGTTCTCCACGGGCGACTCGGGGGCAGCCCTCTCGCAGTCAGCGCCCTGCACGGGATCATGGAGAGCGGCCTGTGAACAAAAACCTCCCAACGCCGGTCTTGCCGACCACCGCACCCGGGCCTGGGCTTCGGACAGGGTTCAGCACTGGCGCGTATTTGAGTGCGACCGCGGTGGCCGCCTGGCTGCGCCTCGAAGGGAGAGCTGTCAAAGATTCGATCTCCATCCTCTTTCCCGATGGAGAGTTACGAAGTGTGAACATCGACGGAGAAGAACCTCTCTCTGCAAATGGACATGCAGCCTGGGCCGCGAAAGATGCCGGCGAGGATGTGGATAAAACCCATGGCCTGATCATCCGCTCCCAGCTTCAACGCAGCACGTTGCCCCTCCGGCCCGAAGATACCCGGGAAACGGATTTCGTAGAAGTTACCGGAAGCCTGACCGTCGTCCTTCGAGGCGGAAAAGGAGTCGGACTCGTTACCCGCAAAGGGCTTGACGTTCCTCCCGGAAAGCCAGCCATCAATCCAACACCGCGAAAGATGCTGCTGGAGAACCTTTCCGAGCTCCCCCATGGCAACTGGCGGACGGTCTGGATCGAGGTAAGCATTGAAGGCGGCGAGAAAGTGGCTCGAAGGACCTTAAACCCAACTCTCGGAGTTGTCGGAGGGCTATCGATACTGGGCACCTCCGGCCAAGTGATCCCATGCTCCCATGCCGCCTATGTGGCCACCATCGAGATCCTCATCCGCGGGGCGGCCCTCAATCATTTTTCTGAAATCGCCCTGGTCACCGGAGGACGCAGTCACCGCTGGCTCAAAACCCAGTATCCCGATTTCGAGGACACGGCCATCGTTCGCTTTGGTGATTTCATCGAACAATCGCTCGCGATCTGCCAACGCCACGGAATCCCATGCATCCGGATCGTTTGCATGGCCGGCAAACTCGCCAAATACGCTCTCGGCATCACGAACACTCATGCCGATAAAGCCGCACAATCCCCGACCCGGGTGGCCGATTTACTCATCAGCGAGGGAATGGAGTCAGAGAGTCTCCAGCACGCATCGGATTGCCGTAGCGTCCGCGAGCTCCTCGATGGGCTTGAGACCGAAAACCGCCGTCAAGCCATTCAAATCTTAAAGTCACTCGCCGCGAAACAACTCCAGGCCTGGGCACACCCCTCGCGTATCCACCTGCACGTACTCGACACCACCGGAAAGAGAGAACTTCCATGAAACTCCAAACCGTACTCAACGCACTCGATTCCCATCGGCTCCACCGCGCACCGGAATGGGACGACAGCCTACGCACCATCCTGATCCGCCACGAAGCGGATCTCGTCCTGCTGGACAGCCCTCCCAATCCGCAAATCTGGAAAGAGGGAATCGACGGCTTCATCGCTGTGGACGGCACCCTCTGCTTTCGCCATGGGGATCCGCTCGGAATTGCCCTCCGCCAACTCTTCGTTCATTGCGTAACCTTCGTCGGAGCAGCACCCAGTCTCAAACAATGCACTCTCGAAGCCATTGAAGCCATTGAGGAGGCCGATGTCTGCCTCCACGATACCCTTTTCGACCCGAGCATCCTTCGAAAGCTGAAACCTGGGGCAACCCTCTTCAACGTCGGCAAACGCTGTGGCAAACACGCGGTGCGTCAGTCCGACATCAACCGCCTCATCCTCAACCATGCGCGGATGGGTCTTCGAGTCGCCCGCCTCAAAGCGGGGGATCCGGGAATCTACGGGCGCCTCTGCGAGGAAACCGACGCGCTGACCGACCACGGACTTCCCTTTCACGTCCAACCGGCAGTGAGTAGTCTCTCCGTCGCGACTACGGGAAGCGGTCTCCTCCTCACCCGCCGAGGATGCCACCGCGGATTCACGGTCATGACCCCGCGATGTGCGGGCGGAGTAATCGGAGAACTCAACCCGTCTTCGATGGATTTGCCCATCATCCTCTTCATGGCCTCTCACATTGTTCGCGAGTCGATCGAGAATCTCCGCAAGAATGGCCTCAAGGCCCATACCCCCGCCGCTATCATCTACGACGCCGGAACCCCCAGCGAAGAGATCATCGAAGGAACCGTCGAGACCCTCCCCGACATCGTCGACCAACTACCCCGCCGGACAGGACTGGTCTATCTTGGCGAGGGAGTCACCCACGGTCTTTGGCCCAAATTCGGCCCCCTTGCCGGAGAGAAATTTCAACTTCCGGACGACGCCCCCGACGAGGTTCTCCATCGTCTCCACGACCTCGGCGGCTCCCGTTCTCCCAACCCGGAGGCTCCGATGATTCTCGATCTGGAAACTCTCGAAGCTCTCGCGCTGCGACGGTTCGTGAGGAACCTTGCGCCCTGTGCCGCATGAGACCATGGCACACCCCATCCACATCATCAGTTGCGGCACCTGCCGTGAAGATCTGACTCAAGCTTCGGCCGAAGCCGTCCGGCACTGTGACATTCTCTATGGGGGTAAGCGATTGCTGGACTGGTTCGACGAACCCGGTTTTCGCAAGATCCCCCTGACTGCATCCCTCGACGCCGAGATACAAGATCTGCGAGACCTCAGTGAGGACCACCCAATCGCCGTTTTGGCTTCGGGAGACTCCCTCTTCTTCGGAATCGCAAGTCGACTGCGCGCAAGCGTTCCTCTCGATCAGCTTGTCATCCACCCCGGAATCAGTGCGATGCAAGCCGCATCCTCCCGGCTGGCCCTCGATTGGCATCAGGCACGATTTTTCAGCATTCACGGTCGGAACATTCCTCTTCCCTGGAGGCCTATCCTACAAAGTCCCCTCGCCGTGATCTACGGCGACAACCAACGCTCCCCGTCCTGGATCGCCCAAGAGCTCCTCAGGCGCTACCCCGAATCTGCCAACCGGCAGGCACATATCGCAGAGAATGTGGGATCTCCCGCAGAACGGATCCTCAGCCTCCCCCTCGGGAAGATCCCCGAGCAGGAAACCAGGGGCCTATCGATGCTAATCCTCGAAGGAAAGAACTCTCGTCAATTCGCCCCCTTGAGCTTGGGTCTCCCCGATGAAACCTACGAACACGAAAACAACCTGATCACCCACCCGGAGATTCGGGCTATTGCTTTAGCCAAACTGCAGCTACGACCGGGAGTCCTCTGGGATCTCGGCGCCGGAAGTGGTTCGGTCGGATTGGAGGCCGCGGGCCTGGTCGGTCAACTCTCGGTTCACAGCGTTGAGAAAGATCCCCAACGCACGGCGATGATCGAGACCAACCGCACCACCCAGGGCTTGAGCGACTTTACGGTATGGAATGAGAAGATCAGCGTCGCCCTTCCCCAGCTCCCCGACCCTTCCTCGGTCTTTATCGGAGGCGGAGGACGGGAGATTCGTCATCTCGTTGAAACCGCATTTGAGCGTCTGCAACCCGGAGGGCGAATCGTCGCCACCGCAATCCTCGCCGACAGCGTTGCCCAACTCTCTTCCACCCTACCGGACTCTCGCCTCGAATGGCTCGAGGTCTCCGTCCGCCGAGCCAAGCCCCTGGCGCACAGCTCGATCATGCAACTCGACAATCCCATTAACCTCTTCGTCTTCGAAAAACCAATAGCCTCGTGAAACCTGGAACCATTACTTTCGCCGGAGCCGGCCCTGGCGCTCCCGACCTGCTCACCGTTCGCGTCCACACGGCTATCGCCGAAGCGGACCTCATCGTCTACGCCGGTTCTCTCGTCAGCCCCGAGGTCATGGCCCACGCCCGGCCGGACTGCGCAAAGCATGACAGCGCTCCGCTGAATCTTGAGCAAATTACTGATCTCATGATCAACGCCGCGAAGGAGGGCAAAAAAGTCCTTCGGCTCCATACCGGTGATCCCTCAATCTACGGGGCGACGGCCGAGCAAATGCGGATTCTCGATCAAGCCGGCATCACTTACGAAACCATCCCCGGCGTCAGCGCCGCCTTCGCCGCCGCCGCCGCACTGAATGTGGAACTGACCCAACCGGGCATCAGCCAGAGTATGACTATCACCCGCCGGGCCGGACGCACTCCCGTCCCCGACGGGGAGGAGCTCTCTTCTTTTGCCGCGCACGGATCCTCCTTAGCTCTGTATCTGAGCATCAGCGACATGGCCGGAGTAGTCCAAGACCTGCTCGCGCCCGGAGCCTTTACTCCCGAGACCCCCGCCGCTGTCGTCTACCGGGCCAGCTGGCCGGATGAAACCATCGTCCGTGGAACCCTCGCCGATATTGCCGAAAAAGTGCAAACTGCGGGCATCCGACGCCAAGCCATAATCCTCGTCGGTGCAGCTCTTCTCGGCCAGGGGGAGGATTCCCTTCTCTACGCCAAGAATTTTGCCCACGGCTATCGCAACCGCAGCAGCGAGCCCGTCTCGCTCTCCCCTTCCCTCGTGACCCCGTTTCTTCGCTTCGGAGGGCGGATCGCTCTCTACGGGCTCACCGAAACCGGATGCGAGACCGCACGCTCATTGTCCCGCCTGCTGAATGCCACCGCCTTTACCAGCAAAAAGCACTACCAGGAGATGGAGAACGAGATTTGCTTTGACCCACGCCGATTGGCCCCACTGATTGCCCGGAATTGGCGACGCTTTGATGCTCACGTCTGTGTTATGGCTTCGGGCATCGTCGTACGGAAAATCGCCCCTCTCCTCGAATCCAAGGAGACCGATCCCGCCGTCGTGGTCCTCGACGAGCAGAAGACCTATGCGCAGAGCCTCGTCAGTGGGCATATCGGAGGAGCCAACCGCCTCTGCCAGGACATCTCCCAGCTCACCGGAGCCCAGGCCGTCTTATCTACTGCATCCGACGTCCACGGACACACGGCATTTGACGAGCTCTCCGCTACCCGCGGATGGCGTATTGAGAACATGGATTCGCTCAAGGATCTTAACTCGGCCCTCGTCGAAGGAAAATCCATCGGACTTCTTGGTTTCAGTGAGTCAGAAAGAGCTGTCTACGAAGATCAATCGAACCTCCACCCGATCACAGAGGAATCCCAGCTCGCCGAAGTCGACGCGCTGGTCACCCTGGATGCCGAACCGCTCCCGGATTTTGCCGGCCCTTGCCTTCGCCTCACCCGCCTACCCTTGGTCGTTGGAGTAGGCTGCCGAAAAGGAGTCCCCTCCGAAATGATCGCATCGGCAATTCGTGAAACTTGTGCCCGATACGGTCTGGACGAGCCGCGAATCGAGCAGTTGGCTTCCGTCGAACTCAAGAAGGAGGAACCAGGGATCCTCGCAGTCGCCGAGGCCAACGGGTGGAAAACTCATTTCCTCCCCTCTTCCGAACTCGAGAAGCAGGCTTCCCCAAACCCTTCAAACTTCGTAGCGAAAACCGTATCGACCCCATCCGTTGCCGAAGCCGCGTGCCTTGCAGTCGGCCAAGGTCGATTACTCGCACCCAAGCAAAAGCTGGGACCCGTTACCATCTCGATCGGCACAATGGGGCCACTGACCCTCCGCCAGGGCGCAGCATCCAACTCGGCGGACGCCCGAGGAAAGATCGTGGCCATCGGAATCGGCCCAGGAACGCGGGCGGGTATGACCCATGAAGCGGAAGATGCCATTCGCTACGCCGACTGCGTTGTCGGATACAGTTCTTACTGCCGCCAAGTCGAGTGGCTCACCGGCAAAGAAAATGTCTTCTCGACCGGCATGCGCTCGGAAATCGAACGTTGTGATGAAGCCGTTCGCCGTGCCGCTGACGGAAAGACGGTGGCCCTCATCTGTTCCGGAGATGCTGGAGTATATGGCATGGCCGGATTGGCTCTGGAACGAGTCGAGGTTCTCGGCGAACTTCAAAGAGTCGACGTGGAAGTCATCGCCGGAGTGACGTCCTCCTGTTCCGCAGCAGCAGCTGTCGGAGCACCGTTGATGAATGACTTCGCCACGGTGAGTCTCTCCGATCTGCTAACACCCCGCGAAATCATCGAAAAGCGTATCGATGCCGTCGTCACTTCCGGTATGGCCTGCGCTCTCTACAATCCCCGCAGTCGAAAACGGCAAGCGCTCCTCGACGAGGTCTTGGCAAAGTTCTCCGCCGCCCGCGGAGAGCAGACACCCACCGCGATTGTTCGCGATGCGGGTCGTCCGAAGGAGTGGTCCTGGGTGGGCCCCCTTTGCGATATGCCAATCGAAGAAATCAACATGACCACCATGGTCCTGATCGGAAATGAGCAATCCCTCATCAGCAATGGTCGCTTCTACACGCGCCGCGGATACGAGAAAAAAGAAAGTTACTGATTCATGACCCCGGCCTTCCATCGTTTTTGCATCGCCGGCACCCAATCCGGTGCGGGAAAGACTACCGTCTCTCTCGGGCTCATGGCCGCCCTGCGAAAACGAGGATTTCGGGTTCAACCGTTCAAATGTGGCCCCGATTATATCGACACGGGTCATCATCGCCACGCCGCTGGGGTGCGTTCCCGCAATCTAGATAGCTGGATGATGCCCGCAAAAGCGGTGAGAGATTCATTCGCCAGAGGGAGCACCCAGGCAGACGTCGCAATCTGTGAGGGGGTCATGGGTCTTTTCGACGGGGCCAGCCCGACCGAACTCAGTGGCAGCTCAGCAGAAATCGCCAAGCTGATCGATTCCCCGGTCGTCCTAGTCGTCAACGCCCGGGCCATGTCCCGATCAATCGCGGCTCTGGTGGCGGGCTTCACCCATTTCGAGCCGGGAGTGAATATCTGCGGAGTCATCGCTAACCAAGTCGGCAGCGAACACCATGCCTCGCTTCTTCGTGAAGCCCTCGCTTCTTCAAGTCTCCCTCCTCTGCTCGGATGGCTCCCTCGTGATCCACAGTTTTCACTGCCCGAAAGACACCTCGGATTGATTGCCGACACCGAGGCGAATTCCCTCCAAGAGCGAATCGAGGTTCTCGCGAAGGCAATGGAGCGTTACATCGATCTCGATCTCCTTCTCTCCACGACAAGCGGAAGCAGGCCCAGCCTCCTGAATCCCCATCCGCCCCGTCCTACCCGCGACCTCCGGCTCGGTCTCGCCCGTGATCCGGCCTTTCACTTCTACTACGAAGACAATCTCGATGCCCTCCGGTCGAAGGGAGTCGAACTGATCGAGTTTTCTCCCCTGCAAGATGGATCCCTCCCCCGTGATTTGAATGGTCTCTACTTCGGCGGGGGCTTTCCCGAACAGTTTGCCCAGGAGCTCTCGAGCAACCAGCCGATGCTGGAAAGTATCCGAAATTTTGCCCAGCAGGATCGACCCATCTTCGCCGAATGTGGAGGGTTTATGTACCTGTGCCGGGAAATCCGGATGCCGGATGGAACAACCTGGCCTCTCTCGGGAATCATCCCAGGGGACTGCTTGATGCGAGAGAAACGCCAGCGTCTCGGATACAGTCAAGCGACGACACGGACTGGGAGCCTCTTCGGCCCCATGGGCACCCGATTGAGGGGTCATCGTTTCCACTGGTCGGAAGTCATCCTTGATTCGGGCATCGACCCTCTTTTCCACCTCGAAAGCGCGCGGGGAATCCCGGAGCCGGAAGTGGGAATTCAATACGATTCGATCTCCGCCTCCTATTTTCATCCCCATTTCGCCTCCAACCCGGAGGCGCTTGATGCTTGGGTCGAAGCCTTATCCCGAACCGAAGCCCCCGTATGAGCGCGGAATCAAAACGTCACTACCTGCATCTCTACACGGGCAACGGTAAGGGCAAAACAACCGCTGCCTCCGGTTTAGTTCTGCGCGGGGTCGCACAAGGGTGGAAGGTATTTTTCGGCCAATTCATCAAGAACAGCCCGAGCGGAGAGATCTCCTTATTGAGAGAGCGCTTTCCGGAGGTGACGGTCGAACAATTCGGTAGAGGCTTCTTTCTCCGCCGTGCGCCCGAGCCCGCAGACCTCGAGGCAGCGGTGAACGGCTTGCAAAGACTGCAAAAGGTAGCCGAAGCCGAAGAGCACCGAATGATCGTCGCTGACGAGCTCCTGATCGCTTTGAAATACGAGTTGATCAGCCCATCTGCGGTGCTCCACCTGGCGGATACCTGCAGCACCCGGGCCGAGCTAATATTTACCGGACGCTATGCCCCGGATTGGCTCATCGAGAGAGCAGACCTGGTCTCCGAGATCCAACCCTTAAAGCACTACTATCAAGCCGGAGTTCCGGCGCGAAAGGGAATTGAGCGATGAATGCGCCTCCACCATTTCGCGTGGGGACGACCTCCTTCATCATCCCGGCCGACTACGGACCCAATATTCAGTTCCTTGCGGGGAAGACCGAGGACATCGCCCTCCTCTTCTTCGAGTCTCTCAAACCGAACACTGAACTGAGCTGGCTTGAAGAAGCCCGCACCCTTCAAGACCGCCATGACTTAACGTTCACGGTGCACCTGCCAGCCGACATACGCCTGGCATCGACCCGGGAATCTCTTCGAGCCCAAGCGATAGCCTCCTGTGAGACCATCATGCGAATGCTGGCTCCACTCCAACCCAAGGCCTATGTCTGCCATGCCGATGGGGATTCAGAACAGCCTCTCAATCGATCTGAACTCACCGCCCTCTCCCGATCTCTCATCCGCCTGGGAGAATGCTGCGGAGATGCTTCCCGGATCTGTGTCGAGAACGTCCGCGAATCCCACGACACTCTCCGACCGGCGCTTCAAGATAGCGGAGCCTCGATCTGCTACGACCTCGGCCACGCTATACTTCGTGATCAACCTGTGCTCCAAGAGCTGCGACAATGGCTGCCGCACTGCCGGGTCCTCCATCTTCATGGGGTCAAAGAGGGGAGGGATCATCACCCTTTGTCTGAACTCCCCCCCCATCTACTCCAAGAAGTTCTGGAAATCTTCGGCTCCCCGGAAGGACCCCCGAACAGGACCCTTACCCTGGAACTATTCCACCGGGATCGCTGGGAATCCTCCGTGAGAACTTTGAATGCGATGCTTGCGGAGATGAACCGACTCCGACCGAAAGAAGTCACCCGATGAATCCTGTTATCTACATTTCCGGAGGCTGCCGCAGCGGAAAGAGCCGCTATGCTGAAACACGCGCGAACGAGTTCGCTGCGCCACGGGCCTATATCGCCACCGCCGAGATCTTCGACGAGGAAATGCGGGAGAGGGTCCGCCTCCACCGCGAGCAGCGCGGCAATGCATTCCACACGGTCGAGGCCCCGGTCCGCCTCGCCGAAGCTCTGCGTTCACTACCCGCCGCAACCAACGTTGCTCTCGTTGACTGCCTAACGGTCTGGCTCGGAAACCTAATGCACCATCGGGGTGAAGACTTCTCGGAAGACTGCCAAGAGATCCATGCACTTCTCAAGCTGCTTCAGGACCCACCCTGCTCGATCATCCTCGTTAGCAACGAACTCGGAATGGGCATTGTCCCTGAGAATGCACTGGCTCGCCGTTTTCGCGATGTCGCCGGACGCCTCAATCAACGAGTTGCCGCAGTCGCGAGCGAAGCCTATGTCACTGTGAGCGGGATACCTCTTCAATTGAAATAGCCAAACCATGATCCAAGAAACCATCGCCAAAATTCAGCCGGTTGATTCCACTCTGGCACCCGCGGTTCAGAATCATCTCGACGACCTGATAAAACCACGGGGCAGCCTGGGGATGCTCGAGCGATTGGCCAAACGATTCGTCCTCGCCACGGGGAACCCGCATCCGTCTGCCAAGAAAAAGCGGATCTGCGTCTTCGCCGCCGATCACGGAGTGGTCGACGAAGGGCTCACTTTTACCGGATCCGAATTTACGCCGCTGATCGTTGGCAACATGATTGAGGGAAAATCCGGAGTCAGCATTTTCAGCCAGCACGTGGGATCCGAACTGGAGGTGGTCGACGTGGGGATCAACGCCGACGTCAGCGGTATGAAGAAGCTCCTGCAGCGCAAGATCGCTCTTGGAACCCGTAATCTCGCCCGGGAGCCCGCGATGACCTCGGATGAGTGCGCACGTGCCATCGCAGTGGGCATCGAAAGGGCCAATGCCGCTGCCGATGACGGCATCCAACTCTTGGGAACCGGAGAGATGGGTATCGGCAACACCACTCCGTCCTCTGCGATTCTGGCCGCCCTCCTCCCCAGTTCCGTCCGGGAAGTGACCGGCCCTGGGGCCGGGCTCAAGAATGACGAAGCGCTGGAGCACAAGATCGAGGTCATCGAGCGTGCGCTTCTCCTCCATCAAAAAGCGCTTCAGGATCCTTTCCAAACTTTGGCCGCCGTGGGCGGACTGGAGATCGCCGCACTCACCGGACTCTGCCTCGGAGCCGCAGCCCGGCGGCTGCCGGTTGTCATCGATGGCTTCATCGCTTCCGCTGCCGCTCTCGTTGCTTTTCGTCTCAGCAGCAGCGTTGCCGACTACCTTTTCTACTCGCACCGTTCAGCAGAACCGGGTCACGACACCTTTGCCCGTGAATTGGGAGTCGAGCCCATCCTTCAACTGGGCATGCGCCTCGGCGAGGGAACTGGAGCCGCACTCGCAATGAACATCATCGAAGCCTCGCTGAAAATGTATACGGAGATGCCGACCTTCAGTTCCTTCAAAGTCGAAAACACCAATCACGCCCGATGCTTTCCGGCCTCGTCACAGCCCTGCGTCTACTAAGCATCCTGCCGATTCCCGGACGGGAGGCACGGAACTTCTGTGACGGACTTTATTGGTATCCGCTCGCTGGTTTCATTCTCGGCGCACTGGTAACCGGTGTTTCCTGGTCCATCCTCTTGGTAGTCCCCCAATGGCCGGAACTCTCCGCGTTTGTCGCCCTCGCCTGCACCGTCATCGTGACCCGCGGCCTCCATCTCGACGGGGTGGCCGACTGCGCGGATGGATTCTGGGGCGAGCACACCCCAGAAAGGCGCTTGGAGATCATGAAAGACTCGAGGACTGGCGCGTTCGGGGTCATCGCATTGATTCTCATCCTCCTTGCCAAATCAGTCTTCTACACACGGATCTTTAC
The DNA here is from genome assembly GCF_014230055.1 of Puniceicoccus vermicola. Lineage (NCBI taxonomy): Bacteria > Pseudomonadati > Verrucomicrobiota > Opitutia > Puniceicoccales > Puniceicoccaceae > Puniceicoccus > Puniceicoccus vermicola. The sequence goes on from NZ_JACHVA010000102.1 coordinate 96,324, forward strand.
CGAAGAGAATTACTGGCTAATCCCCCTCGCATTCGCAGTCTCCCGCTTCACGCTCACCGTCTTGGCACTTTGCTTTCGCTACCCGCGCAAGGTCGGAACTGCTGCGACCATCGTCCAAGGCGCCCACCTTCGGCATCTACTGGGAGCGACCGCTCTCACCCTCCTCCTCGGGATTTACGCACCTCTCGCAGTTCTGCCGATATTCTTTGTCGGCCTCTTGATTGCGGTAAGCCTGGGATTCCTCGCCCGCTCGCGCATCCAAGGAGTTACCGGTGACGTTTTCGGAGCTGCCTGCGAACTCTCGGAACTCGGAGGTCTTCTCGTCATCGCATTACTCTGACACCACGATGAAACACGCAACCTGTCTCTCCTTCCTCGGAACCGGCTCGGACGTCGGAAAAAGCTTTGTCGTCGCGGGAATCTGTCGAGCCCTCAAGAACCGAGGCTTCTCCGTCGCCCCGTTCAAGGCGCAAAACATGTCCAACAACTCCTTCGTCACTTTAGACGGCTTGGAAATGGGACGGGCACAAGTAGTTCAGGCGGAAGCCTCGGGAATCGAACCGGAGGTCGATATGAACCCGGTCCTCCTCAAACCGTCGGGAGACTGCCGCTCGCAAGTCGTCCTCCAGGGAAAGGTCGTTGGCTCACGCCATGCGAAGGATTATTACAAGCAAACGGATGCCCTCTTTGCCAAGGCGATGGAGTCGCTGAACCGACTCCGTGAGCGTCACGATGTCATCGTCATGGAGGGGGCGGGCTCTTGCTCAGAGGTCAACCTACGGAGTCGAGATATCGTTAACTTCCGACCTGCCCATGAAACGGATGCCCCGGTCATCCTCATCGCCGACATCGACCGCGGCGGGGTATTTGCTCAAATCGTCGGGACCCTCGAAGTAATTCCCCCTGAAGATCGAGCCCGCATCGCCGGAATCCTCATCAATCGCTTCCGGGGGGACATTTCTCTCTTCGAAGACGGAGTGCGTTGGATCGAGGAGCGGACGGGACTCCCAGTTCTCGGAGTCATCTCCTACAACCGCGAGATACTCATCGACTCCGAAGACGGAATGGATGTGCAGACCCAGATCAATCCCTCCGGCGCTCTGGACCCCGACAAGATCAACATCGCGACCATACTTTTTCCCCGTATCTCGAATCACACGGACCTCGCCGCGCTCCAATGTGAACCGGGCGTGGAGGTTCATTTTCTGACCCGTCCCAAGTCCCTCGTCGGCTATGACCTCCTCATCCTTCCCGGTTCCAAAAACGTGCGCAGTGATCTTGAGTGGATGAGGAAGAATGGCTGGGAAGAAAGGATCAACGCCTTCGCACAGTCTGGAGGAAGTATTGGCGGAATCTGCGGTGGTTACCAAATGATGGGCCAATCCATCCAAGACCCTCACGGGGTCGAAGGATCTCCCGGAGCTGAGTCGGGACTCGGCTTACTCCCCACCGAAACGGTTCTCGCTCCCGAGAAGCGACTGACCCGCAACCACGGCACCTGGATTGGCAACCGTCGCCCGGTCCATGGATACGAGATTCATATGGGCCGCACCCGTAGTTCTTCCGAAGAACTGCGACCCGCAATTGCATGGAGCGCCGAGAGCGCGACCGCGGAGGCCAATTCCGACGGCCTGTCGACGCCCGATGGCAAAATCTGGGGCACCTATCTGCACGGGCTCTTCGACTCTGGACCCTTTCGGCAAGAGTTCCTTTCCAATCTTCGTCCCGACTGGCAGCCTCCCGCTCAGCAGAACCCCTTACACCTCGCTCCTGGGGAAGACTTCGAGAATTTCAAAGCCCGGCAATACGACCGCCTCGGAGACCATATCGAGAAATGCATCGATGTGGAGAAACTCATCGCAATCGGAAAACTTCACTGTGAAATCTGCTGAGCCAGAAGCAAAAATGCCGGCCTCCCACGCCCACGGGGGAAAGCCCGGAAATCTCTTCGCGCGCTATGGCCTTGCCGAGAGAGATGTCGTGGATCTCAGCGTCAACCTGAACCCTCTCGGGATCCCTGACTCCATTCGAAAGGCTTGGCCTCAACTCATCGAATCCCTAACTCCCTACCCGTCCTCTGACGGGGAAGGAATCCGCCGTTTTTACCAAGAACGCTTCGCGCTCAGCCCGGACAGAATTCTACCCGGAAACGGTTCGATCGAATTGATGTATGCGGCCACACAAACGCTCCGCCCCCGCCGCACCTTGATCCTCACCCCCTCTTTCCACGACTATGAGCAAGCCGTGAGGACGAGCGGCGGAGAGGTGCTTCCCATTCCGCGCAACCTCGAAGAACCCGTTGACGAGTTCCTGACCGGCGAGTGCTTCCAGAAGGCGCTGACTACGGTGGACTCGGTTTTTCTCGGAAGCCCAAATAATCCCGACGGGCAAGCGGTCCCCCGCGAAACGCTTCTGCATGTGTGCCGATCCAATCCCGACACTTTGTTTTTTGTCGATCAGGCTTTTGTTCAATTTCTCGATGAGGAACGCTACTCCCTCCTTCGAAACGACAGCCTTCTCCCCAATCTGATCGTTTTCTCCTCCCTAACCAAATTCTATGCCCTCGCCGGCCTCCGCCTCGGCGCAGTGATCGCCGTCCCCAGTATTATTCAAAAATTGCAGCGCCAACGCCCCCCATGGCTGGTCAATGGGCTTGCCGAACGCTGTGCGCAAATCCTCCTCGAGGATCGCGACTACGAAAGCCGGACTCATCAATGGCTCCGCACCGCCTGCACTTCCTTCGACCGTAAGATCGCTCGGATCCCCAGTGTACATTCCTACCCTTCTCAAACGAATTTCCGTCTCCTTCGCCTAACGTCTCCTGATCGCTACGATTCCGTGCTTCGAGAACTCCTGCAAAGAGGCTTTCACGTGCGTTGCTGCCGAAACTTCGAAGGGCTATCGGAAGGGCACTTTCGAATCTGTCTCGACACTCCCGAGCGTAACCAAAAGTTCCTCCACGCCTTGAAATCGAGCCTTCAAGCTGCCCCTATCCCCTCATGACCGCGGTGTCCGCTACGATTCTTCTTGTCGCGATTTCTCTCGACCTGATCATTGGCGACCCGCGCTATCCCCTGCATCCGGTGCGGTTGATCGGGCATCTCATTCACCTTCTGGAAAAGATCCTTCGGCGCCTCGGACTCGATTCCTATATTGGAGGAGGTCTGCTACTCATCCTCTCCACGGTGATTCCGGTGTCGACTTGGAGCTCTCTGTATTTCCTATTCTCTGACATCAACTGGCTCCCCGAACTCTGGACGATATTCCTCGTCTACTCTTGTCTCGGGATGGGAGATCTCATTCGCCATGCCCGACCCATCGCAAAAGCACTAGAACGCCACGACCTCCCGCTTGCCCGAGAACGGGTTTCCTGGATCGTCGGCCGGGACGTTTCCCAGCTGTACGAATCCGGAATCGCCCGGGCCGCCATTGAGAGTGTTGCCGAAAACTTCGTCGATGCTTTCTTAGCTCCCGTTTTCTGGTTTGGCTGCGGAGCCATACTCTTCGCTCATACCGGTGGAGATCCTCTACTCGGAGGCGGTCTGGCGATTCTGGTCCACCGGGTTGCGAACACCCTCGACGCCATGGTCGGCTACCGCAATGAACGATACCGGAAGCTGGGATGCGCCTCCGCGCGCTGCGACGATCTCCTGAACTTTATTCCCGCCCGCCTTTCGATTCCGTTGATCAGCCTGGCCGCCCTTATCTCCGGAAATGATGCTCGAAAGGCCATACGGACCGGATGCCGGGACCGCAAAAACCACCCGTCACCGAATTCCGCCCATGGAGAGAGCACCGTCGCCGGGGCCCTCGACATTGCCCTCGGTGGACCAACCCCCTACCCATACGGAACTGTCGACAAACCATGGCTCAACGCCGAAGGCCATCCCGCGGAAGCGACCGACATTTCCAAAACGATGCGACTCACAACCGTGTCGGCAATCATCAGTGGAATCCTAATCGCCGGTATCCTCTGGATCACCTAGTCAAGAAAACTCCATCCGGCAAAATCAGTCCTCCGTTTGTGTGGAGGGCGAAAGCGACTATGCTCTCCCCATGGAAAGACGTAAATTCCTGCAATCCATTCTGGCAGGAACCGGACTCATCGCCCTACGCCCTCGTTCGCTCTTTGCTTCCGAAGCGTATCAAAATTTGATCACCCGCCTCATCCCTAGTAGCGGGGGCAAGCTGCCTGTCATCGGGATGGGAACCTGGATCACCTTCAACGTCGGCCCGATCCCTTCGCTCATCCAGACACGAATAGAGATCTTGAAAGAGTTTTTCGCCCACGGAGGTGCCATGATCGACTCCTCTCCCATGTACGGCTCGGCCGAAAAAGTGGTGGGTCAATGCCTCGAAAATCTCGGCACCCCCAAGAACCTGTTTTCAGCGACGAAAGTCTGGACCTCTTCGACCGATGATGGGTTGAAACAAGTGCGTGACTCGATGCGGCTATGGGGAGAGCCACGGCTCGACCTCGAACAAGTCCACAACCTCGTAAACTGGCAAGGTCATCTAAAAACCCTCAGAAGGCTTAAAGATGAAGGCACCATTCGCTATGTGGGAATCACCACTTCTCATGGCCGACGCCACAACGAAATTGAGACGATCATGAAGAATGAACCTCTCGATTTCATTCAACTGACCTACAATATTCAGCGCCGCGAAGCCGAAGAGCGCCTCCTTCCTCTCGCACAAGAGAGGGGGATCGCCGTCATCGCCAACCGACCCTTCGGCGGCGGTGCCCTCATCAATCAGGTTCAGCGCCAAGGAAACCTCCCTCCATGGGCGAAAGAAGTCGGAGTCCGCAACTGGGCGGAGTTTTTACTCAAGTTCATTGTCTCCCACCCCGCGATAACCTGCGCCATTCCCGCCACCTCAAAAGTGTCCCACATGCGAGAAAATATGGGCGCCTGCTACGGGCCTCTCCCGGACCCATCGCAACGCGAGCGGATGGCGCGATACGTCGCAGACCTGTGATTTCCGAGCTCCAGACCTACGCTCTCTCGGATTTCATTCCCTTCTCCCGAGAGGTCTACGAATCGCTAATTGCCTACTACAATGAGCAGATCTGGCCCCTTCAAATTCTGTTTCTCGCGGTAGCGGCCGTCCTTCTCATTTCTATCGCCGTTCGCTCCAAGCGAAACTTCCTCCTCCCCGGAATCTTTCTCGCCTTTGCCTGGTGGTGGACGGGCCTCGTCTACCTCCAACAATATCTGCTTCAGATCCTACCCCAAGCGCAATGGGCCTCGGCCCTCTTTGTCATCCAAGGAACTGCCTGCCTGATCCCCGCCCTCGGCCCCGGCAATCTGCAGATCACCCGCCAGAATTCCCCACGATTCTGGACCGGATGCGGACTTTACGCTCTCGCCAGCATTCTTCCCATCGGGATCCTTCTCGGCAATCCCTTCAATGCGACCACCCTATGGGGATGGGGGCCAACCGAAACCGCCCTTGGAACTTTGGGAATCCTCCTCATCACTCAGGGATCCCCAATCCGGTGGCTTCTCGTCATCATCCCGATCGTCTGGCTCGTCTTCACCGCCGTCCTTCATCTCGGCCTACAACTGCACCCGTGAAAGACCGGGCTACCACTGTCCCGTTCGAGCCCAAGTGCGGAAATGCACGAACTGCTCGGGATTCAACCAACTCTCCTCCGTATAGGAGTCACCCAGCTTCTCGAAGAGTTGTTCCGCCAATTTGCGATCACGGCCCAAGGTTGCCAGTCGGGCCGACGAAGAGAGGAGTTCGAGAGATTCCGGATAATCCTCCAGCAGATCATGGAGACCCTCCTGCGCCGGAGGCCACTGCGCCCCGGAGTCCCGAAAGATATTTCCATAAAATCCCACCAGGTTGAAAAGGATCCGCACGTAGGCTTCTTTCCCAAACTCGCCGCGGGAATTCGCAATCTCTAAAGCGTAGGCCTCCCAATCTCCCTCCTCGCCATTCCAACGCGGCAGGAGAGAATAGGCGCGTTGCACATAAAAACCCCAATAATCTGGAAACTTTTCTTCGAGTAGCGCCATAAGCTCAGCATATTCGGAGGGAGACCAACCTTGCCCGAGAGCAACCCGGAGCATGACCATACCTGCGTAAGGATCCTCCAAATCTTCATTGACCAGCGGGCCCACCCGACTGCGGGCAGCCGCCAGTAGCTGATAAAATTGCTTCCATTGGCGATTGCTCACCGTCCTCGAAAATCCCGAGCCTCGGACATACCACGCCCAGTCCGTCAAAAGTCGCCCGTAGGCAATCTTTGCCGTATCCGAATACGGCATTTCTTCCAGCCATCGATCCAACCGTTCGCTATCGAGAATCAACTGATCATCGCTCCTCCCGAAGCGATCCGCCAGCCCTTCATAGAACTGGGAAATTTGGAAGGAACCATCTCCGAAAACGGACCTACTCTCGCGGGCCTCTTGGGCTTGTTCTTCCAAAAACTCAAAATTCTCTTCCTCGAAAGCCGATCGGATATCGGCCCGGTAGAGCCGAATCTCGCGCTGAACAGGCCCCAGCCGCTGCTCCAGCAAAGCAGCCTCCCTTCGCTCATTCGCATCAATATGCTCGACCGGACCGCCTCGATTTCCATGCGAGGACTCCAAGGCCCGATCCGGATCGCGGCCCGGATGATTCTCGAAATCAGAGCGATCGTCCCTGCAGGCACAGAGCAGAAGGATGGTCATAAAAGGGAGAAATCGGGTCAGGGCAGACATCATACTCAATAACCCTAACAAATAGGTACGGGAGAGAAAGTCTTATTTTAGAGCGCCCTCAGCGGGGCAACTCCAGTGGGGAAAATTTTGAAACAAACCGATTCCTATTTCGTCCTTTCGGCATCCATGAAAGGTCGGCAGGGCCCGACCAGGTTTCAAACCGGCTCAAAAGTCAGAATAACCCTTCTCAAAAAAACGGGCCACATATCTGCATAAGAGTAACTTCACCCCCATGCAGATATGTGGCCCGAAGAACCAGAGTGATGTTTTGCCGATGAACCGCCTCTCCCACACCCCTCTCAGGGAAACGACTCTACCCCCCCGGGTATCCTCGTCTGCAGAAATGGAAGAGGCGGCAAATCAGGCAAAACAACCTCAAAACATGAACAACAATAACTATCTTCTACAAATCAAACCAAGAAGATATGTAACAGCTATTTTGATACCAATTTAGTCAGAATCAAAAAAAACTACAATAAAACGCCTTCAACTACGGGAAGGCTAGCCGCGGCGACGGCCTGCCCGTGTCGTTTCATTTTCTCATCCGGCATCGAGATGGAAATCTTGCGCGCTAATTGAGGAAACTCGGTCTCGAGAACCTTCTCCGCATGCGCCTGCATAACTTGACCACCCTCACCGGAGGTCACTCGCCCCACCATGATCAATTTCTCGATATCATAGAAATCAGCGTAATGAGCAACCGAATACCCAAGATAGACCCCGAGCGTGCGATAGACTGCAGCCGCCCGATCGTCCCCTTTTTCCATGCATTCCTGGACACGGACTAAACGATCCGGCAGAGAAGTTCCTTCCTTCACCGGAATTCCGGTTTCGGGCAGAAGTCGTCCGACTCCCTGCTGCGAAAGATACTGCACCCCGCACCCTCGATCGCCACTCCACTCATCGGTCGGGGCGATCTTGCGATAATCGACCGGAACAAATGCAAGCTCGTTCAACCATCCGGTGATTCTTCCAGAACGATCCACATAACCCGCTGCTTCACTGGTGCCAAACGAAAGACCCAAAACCCGATTTCGCCCGAGAGAGATGGCGCCGGCCAGAGCCGTCACATCGCCATCGTTCGCAACCACGAAAGGGATCCCGCCCCACTTTTTCTGGAGCTCATGAAAGACAGGACGAACCTTCGCCTCAAAGTCCTTTTTCGCAACACCCCGAAACAACGAGCCAAGGCGAGGCTCATTATCGATATAGACTCCCGCCGCGCTTCCGCCAATCGCATCCACCCGGGGCAAATGGCGGGCCGCCCGCTCAAGACTATCGGCGATCCCCTCCAAATGATAATTCGGATCTGTCTGAAAATACGGATCCCACGCTACCTCCTCAGAGAAAACCACCTCGCCATCAATCAGGGCCGCACATTTGCGGTCACTTCCACCGAGATCGAATCCGATCCGACAACCTCCACGGACCCGACTCACTGAAGAGGGAGATTCCTGATCGTTCCCCGAGACCAAGAGATTGGAAGACACCTCAAAGGGCTCCCGAAATACCGACATCCCCATGAACTCTGCATCAAAAGCTCTCTCTCCTCCGGGAGAGTAACACGCCTTCAAACGCTCCATAATTTCTGGAGCGCCCGCAATGCGAATCCGGCTTCCGCCCCAGATCCACAACAAGGACTTCACGAGTCGCTCGCAGAAGCGCCAGTTCAATTCCCGAAACTTTTCCTCGTCCGGCAGAATCATTTCCGTCCGTTCATACGAGGTCTGGTCTGGGCGCGTAACCTGCAGGGTAACCATTCGCTTCCCGACACATTCGTCGACCAACCGACGAAACTCCCGGTTCCACAATGAAGCCGGCAAGAACTTCGTATCCAACTCGGGCTTAAACTTTGGCTCTACTATCAACATCTAATTTCCTATCGATTAAGGCTCCACTTTTTAAATCCCTCGATCGCCTCGTATTCCGGAAGGCCCAACTGATCGTAAACTTGCGCGGTGGAGTGATTCAGCTCACTCGCAACGTTCCAGGTATTCCCGGCACCATTTTTTGCAAGACTAGGAGACTGACTCCGCTGAGACTGATGCTGGTAAATGCCCTGAATTTTGTTCTCAAACTCGGAAGGAGAAAGCGGAACCGCCATATCAATTTCATGAGCCTCCCACTCTCCTCCCGGCCCACGATAGAGCCAGACATTGCAACTCGCACGCCATTCGGAATCGGAGGATTTCTCCATAGCATCCCGAAGAACCCCAAAGCAGAGAGCCGGAATCGAAAGGGGATCATGATTCTCACCCGTGACGAAAATCTGATGAGGCTGCACTTCTTCCAGCAAAGCATGCATTCGATTCACATCTTCCTCCCCGACATTGAAGCGACGATACCGCCCCTCCTCGTAAAACGGGAGGTCCAAAAAGGTAAGATGGTCCACGGTGAGCCCAAGCATGAGAGCCGAGGAGCGAACTTCACCCCGTCGAATCAACCCCTTCAAACGCCGGATTTCCGCGGTATCCAACCCAAATTGCCCCTTCTCTTCGAGCTGTCTCTGCACGCAGCGAGCAAATGAAACTTCTGCCTGATCTTCATGACCTTCGCCCAACTCGATAATCAACTCAATCGTTCGGCGGACTTCAGTATCGGGAACAGCAAGATTTCCAGAGGTCATATAAGCCACCGTGACCTCGTGCCCCTGATTCGCCAGACGGTGAAGCGTCCCTCCCATGCAGCTGACATCATCGAGCGGCTCCGGGCTCAAGACCAAGACCCGCTTCGGATACGGACTCGCACTCTCCGGGCGATTGGTATCATCGGCCCCGGGCTTACCTCCCGGCCACCCCGTAATGGTGTGCTGGGTCTGATTGAACAAATCGATATTCAGCTCGTAGGACGATCCCCTCTCAGTAAGCAGGTCCGCCATCCCATTCTCCGAATAATCCTCATCGACCAGCTTCAAGACAGGTTTCTGCACCTTCTGTGCGAGCCAAGTGACGGCCTTACGCACGAGAGAAGGACTCCACTCGACCGGACCGACCAGCCAAGGGTAGCGCACTCGCGTCAATTGACTTGCAGCGCCGCCGTCGACACAGAAAACACAATCTTTGTGCAGCTGAAGAAAACTGGCCGGAATGCTCGCACTCGGCTGCCCTTCGACGGATTCGGAAATCACGCCAGCCTTGGAATCCCCCCAAGCCAAGAGGTAAACCACCCGCGCATCGAGAATCGTCCCGACCCCCATGGTAATCGCGTGCCGCGGAACATTTTCCTCCCCCAGGAAGTCCCGGGCGGCATCCCGACGGGTCAAAGTATCCAGAGTCACCAACCGAGTTCTCGACTCCGGTCCTGAGCCTGGCTCATTGAACCCAATATGCCCGGTCCGCCCGATTCCAAGAATCTGGATATCGATGCCCCCAACCTCTTCAATCTTCTCCTCGTAGCGCCTGCAGGAGGCAAAAACGTCCTCCCGCTCCACAGTCCCATCCGGCACGTGGGTCTTCTCAGGATCCAGATCCACATGATCAAAAAGCTGATCCTGCATAAAACGGCGATAACTCTCGGGATGAGTTCCCTCGAGACCGTAATACTCGTCCAGATTGAACGTAACCACATTGGCAAAGCTCAGGCCCTCTTCGCGATGACGTCGAATCAGCTCCCGGTACAACCGCACCGGAGTCGACCCGGTCGCCAGACCGAGAACTGCTGACTTTCCCTGGGATTGCCGCTCGCGCAGCAAACGCTCAATGGCGTCAGCAACGAACCCACAAGCCCGGTCCGCATCCTCATAGATGTTCGTCGTGATCTGCTCTCTTTCGGTAAATTCGTTCATGGTCGTTCAGTGATTCCTACTATACCGAATCAAAAGGAATAAAAATTTGCCAATTACGGCAAATTTTTGACATATTCGGAAATTCGATCCTTAGAACGATGAATTTAGACACCTTTCCACGTTCCATACAGGAACCGGATAACCTCTATCGAGGACTCGACGCCCCCTACCGCCCGCGCACCCGCAACCTCATCGTTTTCCTTCGAAACCGCGACAAGAGTCTCCAACAGAACAACTTTTCCAATCAATCCCACCACCGCCACGTCTTGATGCTATCGATCGAGACCGCCGGATCCGTCATCGTCGACAGCACGGAGTTATCACTCAAACCGGGTCAAGGTCTTCTCGTTCGCCCCTTCCAGTTTCACCATTACATCAACTTGGAGAAAACTCGTCTCTGCTGGCTCTTCATCACCTTCGACCTAGGAGCTGGAGGGACCCAACTGCCCGGGCTCGACTATCGAGTTCTCAATCCCAAGCCCACCACCCTTCAACTCTGGTCCGATATCGCGAACACTTGGACCTCACCCGACTCGGCCAGACGGGCCACGGCTCTCCCCATGCTGGATCTCCTCCTCATGCAGCTGGTCCAAGAGAACCAGATCCGCCCGATCTCCACGCCGACCTCCGGAAAGTCCTCATGGATCACCCAGGTGGAGCAGCTGCTCATCCAATCGATCCACAACAACGGGTCCGTCGAGCAGATTGCCGAACAACTCAACCTCTCCGGACGACGCCTGCGAACTCTTTTCCAAGAACAAACGGGAGTCAGCCTCCGCCGCTACCGCGCCAACTACCAAGTCCACCGCGCCATGGAACTTATGAACGGCTCCTCCGACAACCTCAGCCAGATCGCCGAACGTTGCGGCTTCCATTCCCTCTCCGTTTTCACCCGCTTCATTCGTCGCGAAACCGGACTCACCCCGCGAGAGTTAAAGCGATCGCTCACTCCCCATTCCCCCGAGAGCCACCAGCCCAAAAAGGTGGAAAACTAGCCAACCCCGTCGGGTACGCCCCGCATTCTCCTTCCTCAGACTCATGGGAGTCTTCCTCATCTTCCGATAACCAAAAGCCTCATCATCGCCACATCTCATGACGCCAACGAACTGTCGGTCATCGAGCAAGGCTCGATGCTACGGCGGATCCGCTAGCATCGGCGCCTCGTCGATGACAGTTCCCCCAAAAAGAAGGGCCCTGAATCTTTCGATCCAGAGCCCTTCAATGATGATGACTTCCTGACTAGAACCTTGCGCCGAACTGAACTCCTAGGACGACGGCGTTATCGATATCGCCGGTGCCGCCCGGATTGATGATATACTGGACATCTGGTTGGGCATAAATGTAGTCGGTGATGGCAACCCGATATCCGGTTTCGAGCACCATTTCATTGTCCACACTCGCGCCCCCGGCGGCGACCAATTGATCCGAATAGTCGTCACTGAATTGACCATAGGTGAAGAACAGAACCGCTTGGTCATCGGGACGTCCGGGAAGCAGACCTTTGTAGTTGGCGCCCACACTGCTTTGAATTGGCACAATGGCGACTTCCTGCTGGGCGGTATAGGCGAAGGTTGCGAGAAGGACCAGTCCTTCATCACTCTCTTCCCTCTCCCGATAAACCTGATAATCCGTGCCCATGTAGAACCGGGTAAAAGCATCGGTCGTGCTGTCGGAATTGAACTCGTCGATGTCATATCCGAAGGTTTGGTTCACCCCCGCATAGAACCGGAAAGGTTTCCCGGCGAGCTCCGGCGTCCAATCATACTGAGTGAAGATCGAGACTCCGTCGTCACTGCCAATGTTCAAATCCACCCCATGCTTATCGGGATCAAACATATCCGGAGATAGTTGGAAAACCCCGACCTGAACTTTGCTATCCTGGGGAAGATTTACCCGAACGCGTCCACCCCAAACGGCATAAGGATAAGAGGTCATGACCCCGTCAAAGAGAACCGCCCGGATCTGCCCGTTCACCGCATTGTTCAGCGAATAGCCATAGTAAGGAGAACCGACAAAGTCATCGGTCGCCGTCATCCGCCCGCCTTTCACGGAGATATCCCCGTCCCGAAAGAGCTTTTCCAGCGTCACGTTGTAGAGGAAGATCGTCTGACCGCCGACCAGTTGCATGACGCTGTATTGGCTCCCGATCGCTTCGGTAAGATCGTCACCCTGTCGGTAGATTCCCGACACGACAAACTCGGTATCCTCCCAGCCGATCAACTTCTCGAGATCGAACTCCGCGCCGAAAAAGCTGTCACTCGCGAAATCACTGGTTTTCTCCAATCCACCGGAAACGTTCCCGGCATAAATGGCGTTAAAGTAAGCGAAGACCTCCACGCCTTCATCGACTAATTTCGAGCGATAGCCTCCCCAGTCACCCGTCAATCGGTCACTGTAAGGCTCGTCTTCGTAGGGATCATAATTCTCATAGCCCATCGAGGCCGAGGCCGCGAGAAGCAAAGCGGATAGGATTAGGGAACAAGTAGGTTTTGCATTCATGGGATATAGTAGGTTTTACGAGATATTTTGAGGGTCAGGGACAGCAGCCCCGGTGAAATTTTTCGAAGGTCCCCCCACGCTCTTGGGACGAGGCCGAAGAGTTTATGGAGAAACGATGGGAGACAGATGGGGAACTAAGCCGCTGAGGGCACACTCGAGGCGGAAACGCTTTTCTCCGCTTTCAAGGGTTTCTTGGCAAAACAAAGCGCTACGGTGGAAACCACACATCCGGCGGCGATGGCCCCTAGGTAGGCGAGACCATTCGTGATCGCATTCGGGATGAGCATGACGAAGATTCCTCCATGGGGGACGACCAGTTCGCATCCGAAATACATGGAGAGCCCTCCGGTTACCGCCGACCCAAGGACCATGCAGGGAATCACCCGCAATGGATCCGCGGCCGCAAAGGGAATCGCTCCCTCCGTGATGAAAGAGAGCCCGAGCACTGCGGTCGCCTTGGAGGCTTGACGTTCCTCGGGAGTGAATCGGCTTCGAGCAATGTTAGCGGCGGCCGCACAGGCCAGAGGTGGCACCATTCCGCCCGCCATGACCGCGGCCATAGGTCCGTAAATGTCCGTCGCCAAGAGACCGATACTAAAGGTGTAGGCCGCCTTATTCACCGGCCCACCCATATCGAAGGCCATCATTCCACCGAGAATCAGCCCCAGGGTAATCGCACTGCCCTCTTGCATGTTGCTCAACCATCCCGACAAAGCTTCGAGAACGACCTTCACCGGAGGTCCGACGACATAGATCATAGCCAACCCGACGATCAGTGTTGAGAGGAGCGGAAGAATCAGAACCGGCTTCAGCCCCTGAAGCGAGTCGGGGAGCTTGATGGCTCGATTCAACCAAAGGGCCAGGTAACCGGCGAGGAACCCTGCCGCGAGCCCTCCCAAGAATCCAGAGCCCAACTGCACGGCCAGCATTCCGCCGACCAGACCGGGAGTCAGCCCCGGGCGATCCGCAATCGAGTAGGCGATATAGCCGGCCAGGACGGGAACGAATAAGGCAAAGGCTGATTTTGCACCGATCTGCATCAGCGCTGCACCCAGGGTGCCTTCTTCTTCTCCCGCGTAGATTCCTCCGACTGCAAAAGCCAAAGCGATCAAAAGACCTCCGGCGACAATGAGAGGGAGCATGTGGGAAACCCCGGTCATCAGGTGCTTGTAGGCTCCGGTCCGCGCCTTTTTCGGAGGACGCTTGAGTCCTCCGGGCATGGAAGATTTCGCGCCAGCCGGCTCCACCTCGAGGGCCAGCGCCTGATTGATCAACCCCTTCGCATCGTGGATCGCGGCTTTCGTTCCGGTCTCCAAAAGCTTCTTCCCAGCAAATCGAGTGGTTTCGACGTTGGCGTCGGCGGCGACCACCACGGCATCGGCCCGCTCGATTTCTTCCTCGGTGAGCTCGTTTTTGGCCCCGACGGATCCTCGGGTCTCCACCTTCATCTCATACCCCATCGCCTTGGCTGCGCGCTGCAGCGCCTCAGCCGCCATGAACGTGTGCGCAATCCCCGTGGGGCAGGAGGTAACTCCGACGAGAAATGTTCCTCCAGAGTCGGTGGCTTTATCCTCCTCTTTCACTCCCATTTCCTTGGGGAAGAGCTGCCCCAAAACCGAACGGGTTTCCCTTGCGAGCCTCGGCAACGCGACCGTGCAAACAGGCACTTCCACTTCGCTCGGTTTCTCCGGAGCTAAGGGTGCCGCAAGAATCAGAGCACTTCTTTCCTCTCCGAACTTTTTCCAGTTCAAGAGAAAATCGATGTCTTCTTCACAGATGACTGAATAATCAATTTCCTTTGTGGATAACTCCGCTGATAGAGCGGCCTTCGCGAGCTGTGCCACCGGGGCATTCTCCGAAGATTGAATCAAGACGAGTAACGATTTCATAGCTGGGGTTTGGGGTTAGAATTTCTGAAGAGATAAAAAATCAGTTTTGCCGTGGGCCACCGCCCGATAATGAGGAAACTTCGGCCTCGGCCTCCGTCAGCGGCTGAACTGCGATTTGCCGCATTTGCGACTTCAACACATTGCCGGAAGGAAGTTTCGGAAGGAGACTCTCCAAGCGATTCCACGCGTAGACCGTGCCCATTCTTGCACAGTCCTCGGGGGTCTCTCCATCGGCGAGGCCTCGAAGGAATCCCGCCATCATCGAATCTCCAGCTCCTACGGTAGAAACCACTTTCACATTCGGAGCCGAAGCCTTCCACTCGGACTCCGGGGTCAAAAACAGAACGCCCTCACTTCCGAGAGAGACTACAAGGTTTGCAACTTTCTCTTTCTGCAAAGAGCGAGCCGCATGCACCAGATCATCAAAATCACGGAGATCCTTATTAAAATATTCGGCGAGCTCATGCTCGTTCGGCTTGGCCAGATCGGCACCCGCATCCATCGCCGCTTTTAAAGCTGCACCACTGGAATCGACTGCCACCAGCCCCTCCCCGGAATGGACGACCCGGATCAGCTCTCCGATGAACTCGGGGGCAACCCCCTTTGGCATACTTCCGGCGATCACGACCCATTTCCCCGGGCGAACCAACTCCTTCACCTTGGCAAGGAGCTCCGCCTGCTGGGATTCCGCTGCCGCCGGCCCATTCAAGTTGATATCAGTCGTCTCATCCGTCTTCGTATCCACGATCTTGATTCCCGTTCGGGTTTCTCCACCGACGCGAATAAAATGATCCAAGAGACCGTGATCCCGAAAATGCCGATCGAAAATCGAAGGATTGTTTCTCCCGAGAAACCCGGAGACCGCGACTGTAGCGCCACCCAGGGCCAGCATGGTTGCCACGTTAATTCCTTTGCCCCCCGCCTGCCGCTGGAAGTCAATCGCTCGATTTACACTCCCCAATGTCATTCCATCCACAAACAGGGTATGGTCGACCGCGGGATTGAGAGTGATGGTCGTAAAGTCGATGGTTTTCATAGGTTTCCTTGGCAGAGATTTTTATAGAGGGAGGAGCCGAACCGCTGTCGCGTCTTCTTGTTCCAGGGCGCGACGCGCCAACTCTTGCAGTTCTTCAAAATGCGAATTCCGGATCTTTTCCTTAATCCCGGGAACGACCGACGGGGGCATGCTCAACTCATCAACGCCCAGCCCGGTGAGAATTTGCGCCCCTTTGGGATCTGCCGCAACTCCACCGCAGACTCCAATCCATTTCCCCGCCTCATGCGCGGCCCGAGTGGCCTGGTCAATCAACCGCAACACTACGGGATGAAGAGCATCGGCCCGCTTGGCCAACAAGGGATGAGTCCGGTCGACCGCCAGAGCGTACTGGGTAAGATCATCGGTCCCGACCGAGAAGAAGTCTGCCACCCGGGCCAGATCCGCAGCCATGATGGCCGCCGAGGGGACTTCAATCATCACCCCGAGATCGAGGCGGGGCCCGCCAACTTCCTGGCGAACCGTTTCTGCCAGATGACGGATCCTCCGAAAATCGTTGGAGGTCGCGATCATCGGAAAGAGCAATTTGATCGGCCCATGAGAGGCCGCCCGATAAACCGCCCTCAGCTGGGTTGTCACCAGATCCGGTCGCGCCAAACCGATACGAATCCCTCGCAGGCCCAGGAATGAGAGATCCCGCTGATTCAACCCGAGATAGTCTACCGGTTTGTCTCCGCCGATATCGATCGTTCGCAACACCATTGGCAGTCCGTCGAGAGACTCGACCATCGCCTTGTAGCTCTCGTATTGCTCGTCCTCAGTGGGAGGCTCATCGCGGTCGAGGAACAAGAATTCAGTCCGGACCAGCCCGACACCTTCGGCGCCACTTTTCAAGGCGTCCTCCGCTTCCACCACGCGGGAAATGTTGCCAACGACCTCAACGCGATGACCATCCATCGTGATGGCCGGCTTGAAGCGGTCGGTCCATGCATGCTTCCGGTGAAGATCGATCTCCTTCAGCGCCTTACAGGCCGATTCCTGATCCTCGCAGGATGGCTTCAAAATCAAGCGCCCACCATCTGCGTCGAGAATAACGGAATCTCCGGTGTTCGCCGACTCAATCCCCGCTCCGGCCGCCACAAGCATCGGAATCCCCAGAGAACGGGCAACGATGGCCGCGTGGGCATTCGGGCTCCCCTCTTCCAGGCAGATTCCACAGACCTTCGACTGATTCAGCTGAGCGGCGTCCGAAGGCTCGAGATCCTTCCCGATGAGGATCGAGGGTTCCGTCACTCCCGACAAGATTTCGTGACTCTCGCCCATCAAAATCCGGCTCACTCGGGAACCCGCATCCTTGAGATCAACCGCCCGCTGAGCTAAATTGGCCTCCTTCAAAGCCGCCATCTGCGTAACTTTGCCGTCCACCACAGCATCCCAAGCGGCCAAGGCATCGGTATCTGGACCGATTTGATCCATGGCCTCCGCGAGAAGAGCTTCGTCTGAGATCAATCCGGCATGGGCATTGAGGAGATCGCACTGCACTTGATTCATCTGCTCGTCCACCGCCAGCTCCCGGAGCGTCTGCACCGCACTGTCCACCGCCAGGCGGAGTGCTTCCCGTTCCGATTCATCATCGCCCCGCTGCCGCTCCTTGGGAGTGGAAAGGGCTTCTTCCCATCGAACGACCGGGCCCAGTGCAATCCCCGGGGCCGCCGTCGCACCGTCAATGATCTCCGAATGCTCGGTTTGAATAGGCTGCCAATTCAGCCGCCGCTCCGAGCGTTCTTTCACCTCCTCCGGCTCCTCGTTGATCAACTCCACCAAGCGACTCAACTGGTCCAAGTGATCTTCGGCGTAAACCGAATCAGATCGAATCTCGATCTGACTCCCCGGGCCAATCCCGAGACCGACAATGCTCATGGCGCGCCGGGCATCCGCCTCCTTGCCATCGACAACGAAGGAGAGTTTCCCATCCATGCATTCAGTCGCGTCGGCCAACTGGGTTGCGGGACGGAGGTGAAATCCTCTGGGGTTGGTGAACTCCACCACCTTCCGCAAACCCGTAAAGTCTTCCGCCGCATTTGCATCGAGATCCTCCGGCTTCTTCTTCAGCTCTTCCGCAATCTCGTTCGCATCCGTGGATCGTGCCAGCCGATCAGCCAGCTCATCGTCCGCCGTCACCGAGGTCAGCTGCCCGAGGAGTCCAATGTGCTCGTCGCTTCGAGCGGCAATCCCAAAAATGAGACGTGCTTTCTCGCGACCTTTCCACTTCACCCCCTCCGGCACCTGCAGGAGAACCACTCGCGTCTGTTTGATCAGGTTCGCTTCCTCGGGTCGACCATGCGGGATCGCCACTCCATTCTCCAAGTACGTGTTCGCTGCCTTTTCACGGGCCAGCATGCTGTTCGCGTACTCTTCCTCAACCGCTCCTAGTTCGGCGAGAAAAGAGGCCACAGCGCGCACAGCCTCCTCCTTGGAGGCAAAAGTTTGACCGAGGCGAATATCCGAGGGTGCAATTTCAAGCATGGGGGTAGTCAGTTGGGGTTATACGAAAATTACAAAACTAAACATGTAATCGTTTACATATATTGCAAGGATTTATTGACAATTTTCCGAAAAAACCAAATCAATAGAGATACCATCCCCTTGTTTTTCATAGACTTAATCCATGAAAGATTTTCTATTCAGGGGTTTAATCGATTACCTAACCCCAAAACCTTAACAACATGGCCAGTATCAAGGATGTCGCCCAACGCGCGGGCGTCTCGACCGCAACCGTATCACGCATGATGGCCAATAAAGGCTACATCAGCGAAGCCACCCGGGCCCGGGTCCAGAAGGCCGTCGACGATCTGGACTACCGCCCCAACCGGGTCGCCCAACGACTCCGCGAACGCCACTCGCGCATTCTCGCCCTCATTGTCTCCGACATCCAAAACCCGTTTTTTGGAAAGCTTTCCCGCGCCATCGAAAAACACTCCCATTCCCAAGGTCTCAATGTCTTCATCTGCAATACGGATGAAGACCCCGAAAAGGAAGCCCACTACCTCGATCAAATGCTCCAAGAGAAAGTCGCCGGTATCATCATTTCCCCCACCCGCAATGCCCTCGCCCCCTTGCGCGAACTCCGCAAAAAGGGCATTCCCATTGTCACCGTCGACCGACAGGTGAGCGCCGAATTCGACTCGGTCCTCATTGACAACGCGGAAGCCTCACGGCGCCTCACCACCTTGGCCATCCAAAAAGGCTATCGGAAGATTGCCGGTCTCTTCGGCGCCAACAGCTTCACCGCCGAAGAGCGCCTCAAGGGATTTCGCGAGGCCCTGAAAGCAGCCAACCTCCAGCCCCTCGCGATCGAGCGCCCAGCCGCCTTTCAAGAGGAAGGCCGCAAAGCCATGGACCGCCTTCTCCAACATCGCCCCCAGCCCGACGCCGTGATCTGCAGTAGTGCCCTCATCGCGACAGGTGCCTTCGAGGCTCTGAACGAATCGGGCACCGAGATCGGCTTCGGCTGCTTCGACGACCTCCCCTGGTCCACCCTCGTCACCCCCCGGATCACCGTCATCTCCCAACCGACCGACATGATCGGCGAAACCGCCTACGACCTTCTCCGCAAACGGATGAAGGACCCCAAACGCACCGCGTCCCACATCCGCCTCCAAGGCGAATTGATTGAACGGGAGTCGCTCCGGGGAGCGGAGGCGAGATAGCGATTCGTTTCCCACCAAGAACTAGAAAGCCACACCACGGATCCAATGTGGGGAGGTGGCTTCAGCTCCTTCCAGCCTATCCATAGAAACGGCTCTCGCCGTTCCTCTCCGAAACTTCCAAAAACCGGAGCGGAAGCGCGATAGCGATTTCGAAAATCCTCCCAAGAATCCGGAATACCTCCCATCCCACGCATAGAAGCGGCTCTCGTCGTTCCTCTCCAAAACTCAAAACAGCGGAGCGAAATGGCGCCGCGCCATTCATAGCTCGAAGAGCGACGTAGCGATTTCGACCTCGCCCTCCTAAACGCCTCCCGACTCCGGCCCCTTCTCCCGATAAAAGATCAGGAAAAGCGGAATGCTCAGGAAGAGGAGAATCATCGAATCGCGCGCCAGCCGCACTTCCGAGCCGATCAAGGCCCAGAGGCAATAGCCGCAGGCGAGAATCGTGATAATCAGGGCGAAGACTTTCTTCCGCCCCACCATCTTTTCCTCCCGCACCGCAAAGAGGAAGGTCACGGCACAGTAGAGATAGGGCAACAGGTTGAGGATGATCGCGACGTCGATGATCAGGTTAAACTGCTCGGTCAACGTCGGTGAGGCCGTCACCACGATGATGATCGACATCAAGATCGCCGAGATGACGAGATTCCACACCGGAATCCCCCGCCGATCCGTCCGACCGTAGATCTTCGGAAAGACCCCGTCTTCGGCTGCCGCGTGCGACGACTGACAGATCGTCAACGTCCACCCGACCAACGATCCGCCGGCTTTGAGAATGGCGGCACCGGCGATGACGAGAGCCCCGACCGAACCCACCGCCTGAAGCGCGGCCTCGGAGAACGGATCGTCAGACTTTGCCAACTCCGCCGCCGGAATGATTCCCATCAGCACCGTGCAAGTGCTCACGTAGAGCACCGTCGCCACGCCTAAACCCAGCAAGGTCGCGATCGGCACGTTCTTTTTCGGATTTTCGATCACCCCCGCCGAGATCGAGGCACTCTCGACCCCCATAAAGGCCCAGAGGGCATACGTCGCACTCGAGGATATCGCGGTCATCGTCGTTTCCCCACTCGGCAGCCACCCGTCCATGAACGTTTTCGCATCAAACCAGAACCACCCCAAGGTCGCCACCGCGATCAACGGGACCATGGCGACAACCGTCGTCCACCCCGTCAACATCCCGACCACCTTCGGCCCCATGATGTTCAGAATCGTCGCCACCCAAACGAACCCAATCGAAGCGAGGACGGTCCAGGTCTGATCCTTCAGCGCCGGAACAAAGGCCGTGCAATACCCGACCACCGTTGCCGCCACCGCCACATTCCCCACCAAATTCGCCGTCCAGTAGACGTAGTTCGTCTGGAATCCCAGATACGGCCCAAACGTCTGCCGCGCGTAGGCATAAGGTCCGCCAGCCTGCGGATTCGTCGATCCGAGGAAGGCAAACATCAGCCCGATGGACCCCGCCCCCAGCGAAGCGACAACCCACCCGAGAATCGAAGCCGAGCCCAAAGACGCCATACTGACCGGCAGCAAGAAAATCCCCGTCCCGACCATATTCACCGTGACCAGCATGGTCGCGCCAAAGAGGCCCATTTTCCGATTCGAAGAGGCAACAATCATATTTCCCAAATCATCAGGTTCACCCGCGCAGAGAAACTTTCGTGCCTAAATCAGAAAAAAGCCCACCCAAAAACAGACGCAGCACGGACGGCCCGCCTGTGTCTGTTTCCTCCCCGAATCGAGACACCCGTTCCACTCTTCCTCCGAGGCGGATTACAATCCGCAGACCGTCTGGTCGTCACGCGAGAAATGAAGCGAAGTGGAATAAGGCTCCGTAGAAGAGCCCATACATCGCCAAGCCGACAAACTCCGCATTCAATCCTAAGCTCTCGAACTGAATTCGTTGCGATATTCCCGGGGCGAGCATTTCGCCTGCGATTGAAACCACCTGGTGAAATAAGAAGGCTGTTTAAATCCCAATCGATAGGAAATTTCTTTGATGATAAGCTGGGTATCGGCCAGGCAGTGTTTGGCCGACTGCAGCCGAAGGCGATTCCAATACTCTCTCATACTGATGCCAAAATGATGCACGAAAAGGTAGTCCAGGCGGGCTCGGCTAAGACCCGTCAACTGCTGGACTTGCGTTTCCGGTAAGCTCTTATTCAACGGAGCCTCATGCAACGAGCGAACTGCTTTCAACAATCTCGGATCATAAGCACCCGTCTCCGCGAAAGAGTATCCTTTTGCGAGCAGCACATCGGTAAACGCGGTCATCCATCGCAGAAAGTGGCGTTGTAACAACCAAAAACCTTCATAACTCACATTCTGGTAGATGATCTGTGCCCGAGCCGTCGAATGATAGTGGGAAAAGTGCCTCGCCGCAGCTTTCTGCATCGAGACCGCACAACGCTCCAGCACGGGACACTCCCCCGCGTCGATCACGAGCCCATCCTTTTCCTCGAATAAATTCTCTCCACTCGGCCACTGAGCACGAAAGTGGACTGAAAGAATCCGCGTTCCGGATCCGAATTCTTGGAAGTTGACGCGATTCGGAGTTAATAGCCACTGATTGGGTTGTGCGATGAGTTCCGTATCCTTTGATGAAACTCTCGCAAACCCCTTGCGCACCAGCCAAACCCAATAGGCATTCTGATGATCGTTCTTACTACGATTCGCCAGGTGTTCGATGGTCCCATCATACACCCAGAGCAACTCTGTCTGCAGAGTTGCCCACTGATGCATTGGCACACTGTCTTTGCCTACAAACGACATAGATCCACCCACCGAGGATGGGCCTGATGGTGCTGAAACGAAATTTTTAAGCAAGAGCGCAGAATCCAGAGGGATCAAATCAAGCCGACACGATTATAATGATTCGCTCGGGAACAGTTGAACGCTCGTGAACAGCTCATCCATGGAGACTAAGCGGACACTACCGTCCGAAAACACCATATTGGTACCAATATTCTTATGTCGCTCGATTGCACAGGTATGGGTGCCCGGATCCTCAAAATTACTGGGAACTCCGGAATCCCTTCGAAAATCAGGCCAAGTCGCGTCGCTAAAAACCGGAAGAGGTTTGTCCAGATCAGTGAATCTCGTCTGGGGAAACTTGTTCCGCAACGTGGAGGAATCGGCGCCCGTTCCCAGATTCTCCGGGTCGGAATACCAATAGAAGTTCATTCCGTAACCACAGTTCACGAAACCTTTCTTCATATTGATCCACCATTGATACCCGCGGTCCGCCGAACCCGGGATTCCAAAACTCGGCTGGGGCTCCGAGGCACTGGGGCAGGTAAAGACGTTACTGTCCGTATCGATGTAGGGCAATATCTGGAGCATCCAACTCGTCGAGCCCCCATCCGGATTGCGGTAGGGAAGCGAAGCTCCCTGGTGTTCGTTCCCGTAAGCGAGCCATGCTTGACCCAGCGAACGTAAATTCGATGCACATTTCGTCGTATTTGCGGATTCTCTCACTTTTCCGACCGCGACGACTGTGATGGAAAAGAGGATCGCGACGACCGCAATGACCGTCAGCAGTTCCAGAAGCGTAAATCCTTGATGGTTTCTCTTCATGTTAGCAATGCGTTCTCGGGGTTGATTTTATAGAATTCATTTGCGAGCCATTCTTTCTTCTCAGAAGAATTTTCGAGATCAAGAATCTGGCCGACAGAAAGCAGCTCTCTTCTCAAGTCCGAATAAGATAGATCCTGCACTGCACAATGTTGTGCGAGACACAATTTCGCCGCAAGAACACAAGCCTGAGCCAGCATCATAAAAACGGGCTCCATGCGAACCGAACCATAAGCGATATGCGAAGCACTCAAGCAAACGGGAACGAGAAGATTCTTCGTCTCCCCTCGCGATGGAATTAACGATCGATAAGAAACGGGATACGGCTTCACCCATATCTGAACGTCGCCCTCGTTCAAGACCCGGTCACCGACCACAATCCGTTGGCAATTGTGCGAATCCATCCCATAAGCCCCAAAGGCGACGACATCCTCGGCCCTTGCGATTCCCCGGCAATCCATCTCCGTGATCACGTAGTCTGAGACCATCCGACGAGCCTCACGCACGTAAAGCTGGGGAGGCCAGTTCGACGTTCCCGTAAATTCATCCTCGGCCAAACCCCAAGAGCTAATTCCAGCCCGAACGTCTTCCGGAACGCGATCATCGTTGGCCATAAACCACAAGAGCCCTTGATGGTAACTGACATGCGATTGAAAGATCTCCTCCCGCTCTACGAAGGAGGCCTCCGGGTAAGCATGATTCCCCCCAATGAAGTCAGAAGAAAACGGCCCATGGTTATTTGTGTCCGTTTTTCCTCCGCGGATGGCATCAAATTTCTCGTATAGATCCCGCCAGCCCGAATCCAGGTAACGCCCCAGTAATTCGTAACGCTCGGGGTCGTAGTCATCCGGCTTTGGAAATGGTACCCGACCGTCACCCTGCGTCATGCACAGCCGGAAATTGTATGCTTGGATCTTATGATCACCGGAACCCTGAGGTTCCAGCGGAGCCTCATTGATCCCTGGGAGCAACCCGGAACGGCGATCATTCGGAACCCGATAGGGAGATACCGGGAGCAAAAACTGGTGATGCTCGCGCACCTGAACTCCGTTACAGAATTCCCCGTAACAGTCATTGGGTTCACGCCCGACGGTATAACGGACACCCGCCTTCGCCATCAAGTCACCTTCATAGGTGGCGTCCATAAACATACCCGCCTCGACTCTTAGACCGCTTTCCAAGAGCACTGCCTTCAGAGATTCTTCCTCCATCTCAACGTCGGCAAGGTACTGTTTAGGGATGGGGGAGACGCCGGCTTCCCGCATCATCCCGTCGAAAACCTTCGAAGCCACCGAGGGCTCGAACCGCCACTCCTCCTCGACTCCGTAGTGATCGCCGAGGCGGCGATAAAACTCGCGGGAAATACCGCCGATGATGGCCTTATCTCCAAAATCAGTAAACCCAAGACCGCCCGTCGTCATTCCTCCAATATGATCTCCCGGTGCCAACAGCACAACCGTGAGCCCTTGACGCCTGGCTTCAATCGCTGCGACAACTCCGGCTGATGTCGCACCGTAGATACAAAGGTCGCAGCTGAGGGCCTCCCCTTTTCGCAAATCAGTTTCCGGCGTGTAGTATTTCGGAGTTTTCATCATAAATCATTTAACGAGAAGTGTTCGGATCTCCTCCATCTATCGCCGCCAAGGTGACGAGAGAATATTCGTGCGCCCCTAAATGGGCGTTGAAGCCTCCGCTGAGGCTCGAACGCCCTCCACTATGAGCATCTCCGAGCGCGTTGATGTTCACATAACAATCCAACAGAAACGAATCGGCATCCGGAGAGAGCTTTAGACTCTTCTTGGGCACGACCACCCTCACTTGGTAGCCCGAACCGGCCGCTTCCTGCTCGAGCTCTGCTCCTTCGATTTCATGACTCTGCGCATCAACCAATTTGGGCGAAAGCTCCTCCCCCTTCCCCGGGACCAGAATCACCTGAAACCCGCTACCGCCTTCCGCCGGAGCGAAAAACAGTTCCAGCGAGGAGCCGCTCCACGGAAGCTTCCCAATCAAAATGTTCGAATCGTCCACCGAAAATTCCAAAGCGAGAGCCTCTCCCCGGTTCTCGATCCATCCGCTCACCGCCGGCGTTCCGTCGAGCTCTACACAGAACCGGGCTTCGGACTCTTCTCCGCCAATCAGCCGACGTGGAGGCACTGAAAGATCCACAACCAAGACCGAGTCGGCAACCTCCTCGGCGACAACTTTAAAACCTTCTTCCGGAGATTCCGGAAAAGACAGCGATACCAGAAGCTCGTTCCCATCAATGACCGACGGCTGAACGGATACGGACTGCCTTTGCAACACCTCTCCTCCCCATCCGATGAGCACCAATGAAAATTCGATCTCAGGATTCTCCGCCAGCGGATTCTCCCAGCGTATCCGTACATGATCGCTATCATTCACCACCCGTTCGATCCAGACCAAGGTGATGTTCTCCAGGCCTTCCGACGAACGACCCGTATTCCGCACGACCGGCTCGAAATCTCCGAGCAACCCATGCTGCTGATGGGCCTCGATCAACTCGTCGCACATCTTCCACATTGCATCCAGAGTCAGGGTCGACGCGGCATTCGGGTCCGCCATAACCGCATGGTAAACATGCTCACGCTTGCCGGTCATCGCAGCCTCAACCGCCAACGATTGCACCTGCACATTGCTTTGACATAACATGGCCAGCTGCGGCGGCAACGTTCCTACGTGAACCGGCTGAACCCCCTGGCCGTCAACCAGGCAAGGCACCTCCACACAGCAGCGCTCCGGCAGGTTTTCAATCAGCCCCGTATTCGGAACGTTTCCGTAAATCGTGCGAGGGCAATTCGTCTCACAGGAATGAATTATCGAAGAGCCGTATTCGTGGGAACGACGCGGGACCTCCATAGAACCTCCTTCGCCGAGCAACTTCTTTTCCGTCGCCTCCCAGGTTTCGATCACCCCCTGACATCTGCGCAGATACTCATCCAGAGGAATATCGAATTGCTTAACAACCTTCTCCCCATGATGGATGAAGTAAGGCAGATATTCGCTCTGATGCTCACTGGATTCGGTAACAAAATAACCGCACCGCCTCATCATTTCGAATCGAACCCGATCTTCACCGAACTCCGCATCATTGAGCTTTCGAAAAAGAAGCGGATAGGCATCTCTTCCCTTGTAAGCGAACTTCAGGAAGAAGGCCATGTGGTTCACACCCGCCACTAGGTAGGTTACCTCCTCGTAGTCGAGCCCTGCGTAGGCTGCCAGGCGTTTGGAGGTGCTTTGCACCGAATGGCAAAGGCCCACGTGAGGAATACCAACGCTCTTGTCAACCGCCCAACAAATCATCGCCATCGGATTGGTGTAGTTCAACAACAAGCACCCAGGAGCCCCATAGTCCGCAATATCGCGGGCGATTTTGTTGATAACCGGAATGGTTCGCAGTCCTCGAAAGATCCCCCCTACGCCGATCGTATCCGCTATCGTTTGTCGGAGGCCGTATTTTTTGGGGATCTCGAAATCGATAACCGTTCCCGGTTCATATCCTCCGACCTGAATCGTGCAAATGACATATTTTGCGCCGCGAATCGCCTCGCGCTGATCCAGGGTCGATCGAATCACCGGCGAAACACCAATCGCTGCAGCCAGGCGCCTGGCCATTTTATCAGCGACCTTGAGACGACTCGGATCGATATCCATTAAGCAGATCTCCGAGTTCTCCAGCTCGGGGAACTGAAAGATATCACTCAGCAAGTTCTTCGCAAAAACGACCGATCCGGCTCCTATCAGTGCAATCCTCATCTTTTACCTTATAATCGCATGTCCGTAGGCGTCAGGGTCCTTGCGCTCGGCAATGCCGTCATGCCACTTCATGACACGCACACGGCCCTCTCCGTTGTTGTTATTCAAAACCATCGCCATCCGAATTGTCTGAGTGCCCGCGTCGCGGTCGATCCCAAGGCTCGCGAGAGAGACCGACACTTTGTAACGGGTCGTATCACCATTTTGTTCGATCGAAATTTTCCCTTCCTCGTCCGGCCAACGTCCTTTGAGTTCATCCTCGCGGGCTATGTCGGACCAGATAATCGCTTCGCCATCGACTCTTCCAAAGGTCAGTTCGGTTTGGTCCCCACCCTCTGTCATGATGCCGACCTGAACGCTATCCGCCATCCATAGCTTCGACGCATCCCAAGCTTCGACATACTCGCTGTCCGTCACCTCGATATCAAAGAGCAATTGATCGCCATCGTGAGAGATGCGCGCCTCCAGGGAGAGATCATCCGCTCCGCCCCACTGGGCCCGGAATGGATCGTAAAACAAGTCATGAACATCACCGGCCTGATCCAAACGAATGGTTTCAAGAGGCTCTCCTTCGGGATTAATGAGGTAGGGCTGACGGATCTCGACGGGAAAGGTCACGGACTTTTCGACCGGTCCACTCAGCGTCACCTTTACCGAAAAGACCTCCCCGCCGAAAGGCTTCCAAAGGTCCTCTCCCAGTGGAACTTCCACTTCCCGACCCATTACAGATGAGATTTGCTCCACCCTTTCCTGGATGAGTTCTCCTTCCGGGGAAAAGACTTCGATTCGACACTCGATCGACTCCTCCCAGCGGTTCGAAATCTCCACCGGAATGGAGAGATCCCCTCTCCCGACAACATACTCCGGAACAACCAGCAGGGCATCATCATTCGTGCTGGGCACAAGGGGGTCATCCGTATCAATCGCCACCAGATAGATCGGCTCGTTTTTCAGACTGACCATCTGAGCCCCCTCACTCGTTGCCAGGGTTTCACTCGCTCCGAACATGTCGACCCGTTGGTAGTCGCCCTCGGCACCGACCCAGAAACGCGCGCTCCCCCGCCCGATCATGGGCCATGCCACATAAACGTAACGGCCATCCTCCGTCTTACGAAAAACGTATGCGGTCACATTCGGGCCGAGGTCGATCTGCCCCTCGGGAGTGGTGTTCGCAAGCCGCCGGATCAATTCGTTATAGGCGACAAACGAGGGCTTTGGGCGGTTATCCGAAGTTACCAACCCGAGTGAATCGTCGGCTTTCCGGTCCATGTCCCAGTAATCCTGCAGCGTGAACCAAGCATAGAATTCCGATGATTCACGCGATTTCGCATAAGTAATCTTCTGCACGAGCGTCACCGCCTGGGCTAGAGCACCCTGCAGATCGTACTGACTCCGGGAGCCCGCTTCTGTGTTCGCGATCTTTCGGTTTTCACCGACTTCGTCCAGCCATGCTTCCACCAGCTCGTTGCGCGTAGCGTAATCGTAAACAGAACCGTGGTTATGGAACCCCGCGATATCATAGCTAGAGGTGCTCTTGATCACTCCTTCCGAGAAACCCTCTTTCTCGGCCGGATGAATGACCGTCAAGCCACCGCTGATGACCGGAATATCGGGAGCAGTATCCTTAAAATTCCGATAGAAAGTGGATAGCATCTTTTGATAGTCCTCCAGATCCCCGTGGAAGAACTCGAGGTCCGGCTCATTCCAAAACTCAAAGTATTTCAAATTCGGGACCTGAGAAAAATACGTACCGAGTCGGCGGGCGTGCTCTCCAAAAGCCTCGTAATCATCCGGAGGCTGCCTCCAGACAAACTGATCCTGCGTCCAGCCCGGCACGGCGTCCGCGTAGAGAAGAAAAACATCGAGGCCGGCTTCTCCCAAATCGTCCATCATACGCTTGTAGTCCTGAGCCGAGATCTCTCCCTCTCGGACCTCCAACCAGTCACCGATTGCCATCAGCCGGACCAAATCGATTCCCAGCTCCTGCATCCACTCGATATGCAGCGCATTCTCAGCCGGACCCTGCCAACTGGAAAAATCCTGAACGGCGAACCACATCGGCTCTCGATTGATCCGCCCCCCGTTGGGCTCGAAGACCGCAAAGAAATCAAGATAACGGGTCTCCAACTTTCCGGTTTTGGCCAGTAGGTGTCCCCGATAAGCACCCAAGGGCATCGACGGCAAGACGAAGGAGGCCACTGTTTCATCATGCGGAGCGACCGTGAACGAGGTTTCAAGCTGATTCGATGCCCCGCCCCGAACCTCGCCGAAGGCCAGCTTGAGCTCTCCGGTTTGCTCGCTCGAAGATGCGTTCAAGATGCGGTAATCAAGGCGTATCGGCTCGCCGGGCTCACTCGCCAAGGGTCGCAGAACCGGTCGAATCTCCAAACGATTGGCCCGACTCAACCGACCCGTGATTGCCAGGTCATCGATATAGATCACCCCGCGTCCCGGGCTCTCCTTGCTCAGCATCAGTTTGCGTACAACGGCTGGAAAACGAAGCGACTTGAAATCCGGAACCGTATCCCCGTTCAGGGGCAACGAGTATTCCTGCCAGTCAGCGGAATCGA
Source organism: Puniceicoccus vermicola (assembly GCF_014230055.1). NCBI lineage: Bacteria > Pseudomonadati > Verrucomicrobiota > Opitutia > Puniceicoccales > Puniceicoccaceae > Puniceicoccus > Puniceicoccus vermicola. The sequence goes on from NZ_JACHVA010000102.1 coordinate 125,833, forward strand.
GGCCGATCTCCTTCGTGTAAAAGAAGTTTCCTCGGGAGTCCTCTATCTGAAACGCCAACCCCAGAGATTGACCCATCGTATTCGCCTGGAACCCGATCTCGTCGATGAACGCGCTCTTACGACTGGCCTTCTCGCGTTCCAGCGACATCAGGTAGGGCCCTTCGTCCCCCGCAAACCAATACCGAAGCTCGCCCGAATAGTCTCCCGAGGAAACCTGCTCGCGGGAAGCAGCCAGATAGGTATTACCGGAAAACCAAGCCTCTGGCGGCATCCCCTCCAGCGGACGCGCACGCCAGGTTCCGACATCTTCAAAATCTTCGATAACCAGCCTGTCCGCTCCGCTAACCTCTGAAAACAGGGAAAGTGAAACCAAGGCAAGTGGCCAAATGCACTTGCAAGTCTTCATAATAAAAACTGATCGGTTAAGGGTTTCCCGAGCCTACTTCTTCACTGCCCTACGGCGCCGATTTCACCGAGCCAGTCCTCGCCCACAGGGAACGAATAAACCCGAACTTCATCGACGGTCATTTCGATCGCACCGGCCGACATTAATTGCCCCAAACCGAGAGAAGTAAAATCACTGATCGGATCAATGTAAGGCTTTCGAACGAATATCACCTCACCGTCCAAATAGAGACTCATGGTTTCGGTGTCTTCGTCAAAAACAACGGCAAGGTCGAAGAACTCACCGATCGGGGGCACCAAACTTCGATTTCCCGCACCGAAATCCGTTCGCTCCGAACCGATGGTCCCGAAAAAACTCAACGCCGGTTCGCCCTCCACCGGGCGACTCACCACGGTAAGGCTCATGTTTCTCCAATCCCCCGGAGTCGTTTTTGACATAAGTCCAAGTGGGAAGGCAGTGTGGCCGTCTCCACGATTATCGAATCTCATCCGCGCCCATAGCGTCACGCCGGATGATTGAATTTCCGGGTAGGCCTTCGAATTAATCTCACGGCAAAACAACCACTGGCCCGCTTCCAGTTGAACGGCACCTTCAGCCGTGAGGTCGGGAAGGTCGTATCCCGGCAGTGACTTTGCGGTTAGCTCAAAGCCATTGAGATCGTCCACCAGTTGGTTCGCACCGGAATCGTTAAAGGTCCAACGGGCGATCATACCTTCGGTGAAATCCTCTGCCGTGCACACGGAAGAACCGAACAAGGCCAAGAGGCCGATAGTTTTGTAAATTTTCGTAATCATGGAACGCTCCATTTCAAGATCGAAAAGCATCCGGGCCACTCAGCGCCGACGACGGATTAACAAAAATCCAGCGGTCAAGAATCCGATCATCAATCCCGCAAATCCGGGCTCGGGGACGGCTACTGCATAATCGTTGAATCCGACAACAAGAGCATCCGATGTCGCGGCATTGTTCACGCGAAGTCCAAAATATTCACCAGTCCGCGGCGTCGTGTCCGTAGCAGTGATCGTCGTCGAATTCGTCCCATCGAAAACCGTGAAATCCAAGGTAAGTGTGGCCCCGGAGTAGCTACCGGTAAGTGTAAGCTCGTAAGTATCGGTAGTATTCAAAACAGTACCCAGAGTACCGGTATCACCGGTGAATCCGGTTGTCGTGCCACCGAAGATGCTGACGATGCGCATATCACCACCGCGATTAATATCGGCGAGATAGAGACCGTTTCCAAAGCTGGACACGGCGCCAAAGCTCGCAAAACCAATATTTAAAACCGAAGAAATGTCCGAAACTTGAAAACTGCTGGAGATCTCAAAATCACTTCCTACGAGATTCGTAAGCTGCACCGCGGTAGTGCTTGCGCCGGTGGTTCCGGAGATCGTGCTCTGGTAGATATTACCAGACCCACCCGATGCGATGGTCCATGCACCCGCACCTCCTTCAGCCCAACCCGCGGGATCTTGTCCGACGGTGGTTTCTTGGAAGTTATCTTGGTAGGGAATCGTCGCCGCAACCGAGGCGGAAAGGGAAGAGAACAAAACGCAGGCTGAGGCAATTGAATTTTTCATTAGGATAATTTTTGAGGGTTAGTTGAGGTGTCTTAACGACTCAAACAATAGGCGCCCCCCTTCGGAGAACAAGCGGGAACACTTTTCAAAATTACACAAAATCTTATCTTTTTTCCACACCTCCCCCACCCCAAAGTAGCACAGGCGGCCCGCCTGCGGCCCGGGCCACAAAGATGGCGGGTCCGGGTTCAGGAGATGGTTTACACTTTCTGGGCAGGGGGAGCTGATCACATTGATCGGTCACGATGCCGTGGAAAGAAACGAACATGATAAACGAACGAACAGAATTTGCCCTTCGCAGTCTCCAAGAAGGAGTAAACTTCCTTGAGCTTTGCAGGGAATACGGGATCAGCAGACCAACTGGATATAAATGGAAAGCTCGTTATCTTCGCGACGGTGGGAAGGGAATGGAAGATCGGTCCAAAAGGCCGTCAAGTTGCCCCAATGAACTGCAGGAGCGTGTGATCCTACGGATCAACCGCCTCCACGAAAAACATCGGCACTGGGGTCCGAAGAAGATCCACGAGTTGTATCGTCGCAGTTATGGGGAGGTGGCTTCCTTGAGCAGTTTCAAGCGGGTCTTTTAAAGAAGCGGCTGGGTAACGAAACGCAGACGCAAAAGAAACGACCAGACGGGGCGGATCACCTCGGGGCGTAAGGCATCGATGGCCAATGAGGTATGGACTGTGGACTTTAAGGGCTGGTGGCACACCCGAGACGGTGAGCGCTGCGAGCCCTTAACTGTGCGCGATGAACACACCCGCTACCTGCTTGATATCCGGGCGGTCGAATCGGCCCGGACCGAGACGATCCGTATGTGCTTTGAACGGATCTTCAGGATCTACGGGCTTCCGGAGGCGATCCGTAGTGACAATGGTCCCCCGTTCGCCTCGAACCGCTCCATTCTGGGACTGACTCGACTGTCGGCTTGGTGGGTAGCACTGGGCATCGATCTGGAACGGGGCCGTCCCGGAAAGCCCCAAGACAATGGAGGACACGAACGGATGCATCTGGATATCAGCAACGAGCTCCAGAGCTGTGCCGATGCCGATGCAAGGGCTCAACAGGCGGCCTTCGACATCTGGCGGAAAACCTTCAATGAGGAGCGTCCTCATGAGTCTTTGGGAATGGCTTTTCCAGCCGAAGTCTACGCAAAAAGTCCTAGAGCCTATCTGGACAGTCCCGCAGATATAGATTATCCAGGCATGCTGAGACGCAAAGTGCATCGCACCGGCGTCATCGGAGTAGACGGCATCCAAATCAGGCTGAGCACAGCCTTTGCTGGTTGGTCTGTCGGCTTGCAGCCTATCGACCCCGACCGCTTTGAGGTATATTTTGCCAAGCTTAGAATCGGAACCATCGAACTCTCTTCAGCCTCTTTCACCGGGGTGGCTAGCCACCCCGGTGAAACCGTCTGCAAACCACAGCAAAACTACTCGTAAAACCTAACTAACAAGAACAACCTCTCCAATGCGGCACCTCAGGAGTGTAACCCATGTCCTGAACCAAAAGTGTAAAGGATGTCCTGATCCGACCGGCGAACATCCAACGCTAAACATTAAACATTGAAAATGGATGTCCCGACCTGAAATAGGTTGTCGGTTTTTGCAAAAGAAAGGAAAACCGATGAAAACAAAAAGTGCGATACGCTACAGCGAAAGCTTCAAGTTGCGAGTGGTCCGGGAATTAGAGGATGGTCGTTTTGAGACGATCACGCAGGCCCGTCGTCACTACGGGATATCCGGAACACGGACGATCCATGGCTGGCTGAAAGAGTTTGGAAAGAACTCAATGTTGCCCAAGGTAGTTCGTGTGGAAACGCCAGAAGAACAGATAGAACTCAAGCGCCTGCGCGAGCGTGTAAAGCAATTGGAGAAGGCCGTGGCCGATCAGTTTATTGCGAGTGAAGTGGAGAAGTCATTCCTGGAGATAGCCTGCGAACGTGCCGGGTATGATGACGTGGAAGAGTTCAAAAAAAA
>NZ_JACHVA010000103.1 GCF_014230055.1 Puniceicoccus vermicola
CTGAGATCGCTGGACAGAGGATTCCTTTATTTTCTTCGTGTTATGATGTTTAGTTGTAGTTGATGCAAGCCGGTAGGCTTGTGTGATTGCCCCCCATGGGGGGCGCGATTTTTTCCTCGAATTGGATCGGGCTCTTGTAGCCCAGAGAGGAGTGTTTTCTGAATCGGTTGTAGAAAACTTCGATATACTCGAAGGCATTGCTTCGGGCAGTGTCTTCATCGAAGAAGACCTCATCGCCAACTGTTGAGGTCTTATACCGCCCGTAGAAGGATTCCTGGGCGGCGTTGTCGTAGCAGTTCCCCTTGGCGCTCATGCTTTGTTTGATCCCGAAGCTCTCCAACATGTTCTCATAGTCGTAGCTGGCGTAGGTGCTACCCCGGTCGCTGTGGTGAATGAGGCCCTCGGGCAGCTCGCCGCCTCGGGTCAGGACGGCGCACTGCAGAGCCTGGCAAACCAGCTTTGAATCGTTGCGGGAGGAAACGCTCCAACCGATGATCCGCCGACTGTACAGATCCATCACTGTTGCCAGATAACACCAGCCCCGCTGGACGCGCAGGTAGGTCGTATCGGCTACCCAGACCTGATTGCAGTCGTCCGGCTTTCCGAGTTCGCGCAGCAAGTTGGCGCTGTAGCCGAAGTCGTGCTTGCTGTTGGTGCCAAGGGGCTTGAAGCCCTTCGTTTGTCGACCTTCGATCCCCAGCTCCTTCATCAACCGTAACGTCCGGTCGCGGCCACAGCCGAGATCCTCGTCCTTGAGGTGTTCGTGGATTGGGCGGTGGCCGTAGCGTCCACGGGCTTGCCGGTGCAACTCGGTAATCCGTCCCTTGAGAGCCGCAGCGGTTACTATGACTGGCAGGCTCGCGAGCCTGCCAGTCATAGTAACCGCTGCGGCTCAGTCCGAAACACTCGCACAGCTCGTCTACTCCGTAGCGAGCCTTGTGATCCTCTATAAACCGATAGCGCATCACTCGGGGTTGCTGAAGTAGCCCACCGTTTTTTTTAGTATCTCGTTCATCCGCTTTTGCTTGGCCAGCTCCTTGCGGACCTGGGCCAGCTCCTCGGCCATCGCCTTCGGACTCTGTGCACCCTCGGGAGCCTCAGCCTCCAAATCATCCAGGTGCTTCTTCCTCCAGCTATACAGCATCCCCTCGGGAACACCAAGCTGCTCGGATACCTCCTTCACCGGTGTACCTTCAATTATGATCATCTTGACTGCCTCTTTTTTGAACTCGGCAGTGTAGCGGCGCCTCTTCATTCTTTGATTCTCCTTCTAAGAGAATCCCGTGTCCATTTTTATCAGGACACATCACCGATAAATCAGATGGAATTACGACAGAGTTATTAGGCACAAACTCAGATGGTAAAGTTGCTCTTTCGACTTTAATTGTAGTTGTCGCAAGACTGAGATTATTTCCTAACGCACGTGTTCGAATTGATAGAGGTCCAATAAATGTCATATTTTCCACGATTCCAACTCCGTCAATAAGTGTAATTTCCGTATTCTCCTGAAGAAGCTCAATTGTGATGTGCGAACGTTCAAGATGAATTCCTGAAACGTCGTCTCCAGTCCTTAAAGAATAACCGAGTATAGTCGCTTTGAAGCCTTCATCAACTTGAAGGTGATCGTTTCCACTTTGAACAAGAGAGCCCGAAGCGAGAGTGAATGTTCCGGCTTCAGTGTTTGCTGCAGCTTGCGAGACAATTATGGTGATAATTAGAGATATTAGAGCTTTAGTTTTGTTTTTCATTTTATTTCTAGAACGTCAAGAGTAGTCACCCGAGCCAGAGGACTCAAGCACAAGGCGGGGCGTAAACATCGGGTTGACTACTCGTCTTGTTCGGAGCCTCCATTTCGTATTCCTGAATTTCATTTTAGTTTCTACATCGTAGAGGATTCGCTCGGTGCAAAGCGCCGTGGGCTATGCCGTTTAGGGTTTAAAGAGCTTAGAAAACTCTTTGATTAGATCACTTTTTGCAGCTTCAACTCCCTCATTGTCTACTACGAAAAAGCGGTAGTCTCCGCTTGGCTCTTCTCTAGTATACGTGATCGAATATTCTTTTCCTTTGAAGTTCTCTCCCGCCGCATCGAGTAGTTCGTTCTTCGAGAGGGAGTCAGGGACTAATTCGGACGAAACCAAAATATCAAATGCGAAAATTCGATTCTTTCTCACTAGTAGAGTCTTGCTTACTCCATCACTTGTTGACCGGTAAGCAGCGTCCGCGTAGGGCCAAATGCCGTAGGCATCATTGCCGTAGGGATCGCTAGAATCAAAGCTACTCCATTCATTTTCATCTAGTGCCTCATATGACGGATGAGACTTTAGGAAAATATTGAGGTCGCTCTCGACAGCAAGAACGACGGATACCATGGTGCAGAATACAACCAATATAAGTATTTGTTTTTTCATATTACTTTTTTACCGAACGGTGAGGATGGTCGATGACGCGCTAGCGGCATTGACCACTCCGTCTGGATCGACCCAGGCATGCCTGATGGTTGTGGTTGGTAAAATGGCTCATCCCATTCCTTTCTTTCGATTTTTGATGACAATGAGATCTCTAACAATCGTATAGGCAAAGGATCCCAATAATACGAGATGAAGAAGTGAGATCGTGTAAGATCCCCAGTTTTCGAATAGACGATCGATACCAACGCCTGACCCAATCCCTACGATTGGAAATACTGGAATTACCGGCAAAATAGAGGTTCCACCTGTATCTTCATTTTTCTCTTTTTCGATCAGGACTGCTGGTATCCAAGCAAACCATGTGACGGTGCAAATGATGCTGAGAATTATCTGTTCTGTATCCATTTTATTCTTCGTCGATCGATGAGCTCTGGCGACGGCGCGTTAGCGACGTTACCCAGTAGCGTCTGGATCTGCTGTTAGTGGTTCAAATTTCCAAGAGGTCGCTTCACACTCGAAGGTTTCATCTCTCAGGTAAAATAGATAGTGGTTGGATGGCTCTGAGTTCGAATCGACATCCTCCCAATCATTCGGTGACTCTTCCATTCTTAAATTTCCCTCTACGAGGTAAAATTAACCCCAAGATGGAGCAATTCCACTAAATCGGCACTGTCCACGATACCATCCTTCGTCATTCGTTCGCCCAAGGCGATATTTTCTAACGCCTGAGAATTCTATTTTCCCTTTTCGATCGTCCGAAAAATCTGAGAATTCAAATGAGTTCAGAATGAAGTAAAGCTTGAGACTATTTCCTTCGATTTTCACTTCTGGATATGGTGCATTCGGTTCAGCATTCCAGCTTGTGTTTAGTTTTGTGAAGGTGGTCTTCATTTATTTCGCAGATAACGTGAAAGCCATACGCGGAAGTCAGCGCGGAGCGCTGGCTGGAGTTGTATGGGCTGACTGGTTCTGCTCAATTTCTTTTAGTTCTCTTTCAATTCCCCAAGCTCTTGTTTCTTTAGTCTCAGCGTTGATCCAAATAAGAGCATTGATTCCGCCTGTCATGTGCTGAACTTGAACTTGCCAAATCTTTGATTCCGGACTTCCCAATCCATCAATTTCTTCTTCAAGTTGGAAGCTGAAATCAGGGATAAGCCTTTCCTCCGCGAGTAAACCGTAAGTCTGAAACCAATACTCGCTTGCTAGTCTCTGTGCTTCCTCTTTTTCCGATTCGGTGAGTCTCTTGAAGCCGAATTCGGCAAGAAGATCAGACTCAACAATTCCTTTCTGTCCTTCCTGCGGTTCATCTTCGTTTGCTCCCGTTCCATCGTTGATAAGTATGAATCGACTGAAATCTGCGTCATCCAATTCTGCGGCCCATAGCAGGGGACTGAGGATAAGTAGAATGACGATTGTTTTCATTTTTCTGCAGAACG
>NZ_JACHVA010000104.1 GCF_014230055.1 Puniceicoccus vermicola
AAGTTGGAATTTTTTGGGTCTTCTTTTCTTCACTCTGGGCTGGTGTCGTCCTGGCCTGAGGGGGAGTTTTTCGTCATGGATAAGTTCTTCGATAGCGGTTTGTAGCCGAACTTTTCCGACATATGTGCGGGTTCGGAATAGCTCGCAACAGCGCCTGAGAGCTTCGCGAGCCCCGGTAAAGCTGATTTGCCGGGGAGAAGCTCCGCGGCATGCCCGGAGCATTTGCCATCGGATAAGATTATGTGCGATGAGTCCGAAGCCGTAAAGTTTGCGGGCCATGGAAGCTGACTTCGCCCGGATAAAATCCAATTCCATGGTTATTTTGATATCGCGAAAGCACAGTTCGATATCCCAACGACTCGTGTATTGGGCCTGAACTGTTTCGGGCGGAGTTTCCAAGTCGGTCGTAGCGATCACCTTGACCACGGGACGGAAGCCTTTGCGCTCGAAGCGCGAACGGATGTAGCGCACCTCAATGTCCTGGGGAAGCTCCTGCCATTGGGCATCGTCGATGTGTTCGGGGCATTGGCTTAGTTTTGGTTTGCTCCACAGGGTGCGATACTCGTCTTTGGCTTTGGGAAA
>NZ_JACHVA010000105.1 GCF_014230055.1 Puniceicoccus vermicola
CAAATGCTCCGGGCATGCCGCGGAGCTTCTCCCCGGCAAATCAGCTTTACCGGGGCTCGCGAAGCTCTCAGGCGCTGTTGCGAGCTATTCCGAACCCGCACATATGTCGGAAAAGTTCGGCTACAAACCGCTATCGAAGAACTTATCCATGACGAAAAACTCCCCCTCAGGCCAGGACGACACCAGCCCAGAGTGAAGAAAAGAAGACCCAAAAAATTCCAACTTATGACCAAACCTAGACACCAAATGGTTGTTTCCCCAAGCAGACGCAAAAAGTGACACAGATCGTTCAGAAAAACGCCTTATCTAAGTGCCATTGGGGTCAAACGCAAAATATAAAGATTGATGAGAGTTGAATATCCGTGAATGAAGGTATTTGTTTCCAGGAGGGGGACTAGAATATATTGGAGGGGCTTATCAGGGGATCATTTGTGGAGCTCCCTGAAAGAGTTAGATTGGACAGTCAACAGTGGGGAATCGTTAGAAAGCACGATCTTTGAGGTAGCCGAGCGTTGTAGTATGGTAGAGGATTTTCAGCTATGAGATTATGATCCCGCCGGACGCATTCTGGAGTGGACGCAGCAGCAGGGGCCGACGGCATCTTCGGTTCGCAATTACTCCTTTGCTTATGATAAAGCCTCGCAGCTAACCGACGCTGTAGTCACCGACAACACCGCGAACATTCTCAAAACGTGGTCCTGGCAATACGATTCTGCCGGAAATCGGGTGCGCGAAAGTTTGGACACGGGCTCAACCTATTCTCAGTATAATGATGTGAACGAGTTGAGGCAATTGGGGGGAGCGGGTTCCACCCTGGTCGAAGGAACCATCGACGAAGCCGCGAATGTTACGGTCAATGGCGAGAACGCCGTCGTGACCAGCTTGCCGGGAGGAGACTTTTTGTTCCGTCGGGAGATTCCGGTGAACGAAGGAAGCAATACGATCACCATCGAAGCGACGGATGCCTCGGAGAACAGCGCGACCCAGAGCTACAATGTGTTCGTGGGCGGTGTGCAGAAAGTCCTTGAGTACGATCTCAACGGAAATCTCCGCTATGAGAAAGACGATCAAGGTGTCGTGTTACGTGAATTCGAGTGGGATGCTCGCAATCGTTTGGTTGCGATCGTCGATGGTGCAAATCGGAGCGAGTTCGAATATGATGGTCTGGATCGCAGAGTGCGGATCGTTGAAAAGGAGAGCGGCGTCGAAGTCTCGAACGAAACCTACCTTTGGGCAGGGAGTGAAATTCTCCAGAAACGTAATGACAGCTCTACGACTGTCCTCCGTAATTACTTTGAAGACGGATTCGAAGAAGGCTCCGATTCCTTCTTCTACACGAAGGACCATCTCGGCAGTATCCGCGAAGTCATTGCCGATGACGGAACGACCGTGGAGGCGGTCTACGACTACAGTCCTTGGGGTGAAGTGACGAAAATCGGAGGAACCGGCGTGGAGAGTGATTTTCTCTACACGGGGCATTTCTATCACGAAGAAAGTGATTTGTTCCTGACATGGTTCCGGGCGTATGATCCAGAGCTGGGCCGATGGATTTCTCGAGATTCGATAGAGGAGGCTGGCGGAATAAATCTGTATTCCTATATCTTGAACAGGCCAATTTCCTCCGTGGACCCTCTTGGTCTAATTATCATGAACCCAATGATTGATGTTTCTCCGGAGGCTATATCCGATGCTCACCAAATTCGACGAGATGGTCATAATCTTTACCCAGGTCCCGACAACTCCGCTAGTCGGCATATCTACGGATCAAGAGAATTAACTGAAGCTACAAACGCAGCTACTGCTAGAGCATATGGTGTTGTAAATGAGGTTCAAGGTTTGGTATTGCATGATATTCCTAGATTGAGATCGAGAATCTTGGGTGAAACCCCGTGGGCCTTCAGTATTGATGATCTATTTATGAACGAAATTGGTATCGATAATGCGAGACAAAAAGAATGTGATAGTGAAGAAGTTAATGATGGCTCTGATAGCTTTGTCGGCCGTATGCTGGATTCATTTTTTATACTTCTCTGAATCTTTCGATTTGGTTGAAAACGAGCTGATTGGTCTAGGGTTGAAAGACGACAGAATTGATAGTATTGGCAGGTGTGGTGATGTTTATATAGTAATCAATGTTAAGAAGGATTTAAGCCGTGAAAACGCGGTTTTTATAGCGGAATATATTTTTGATAATGATGTTATATCGAACAGCGGGTTGGTTTATTTGAATTTTTATAAAAATGGAGATTTTATGTTCCAACTTTTTCAAATGGGAAAGAAATGGGTTGAGAGTGGGTCCGAATTTTATTAAGTGTTTAAAATGAGTAACTTGCGAAAATTTTCAGACGTTACTTGGTCGGCTATCAGAATATGATAATATTATATTAGGCCGCGTGGACAAATTCTCAACGGTCGGAAGAATTTTCTAACAATTTATGTTGCAACGAGATGTAGTTTTGTCATTGTTCATCCGTGACAACATACAGGTCGGACGAAATGCCTCTCGCAGTTCGCGAGGAGCTAAAAAAATTAACAACCTATATCGCACTGAGGTAGGAAGCCACCGAGGGCGTCCGGTTGGAAACCTTGACGCTACGCTCAATGGGATTTGGTGGATATTGTGCACGGGCTCGATTTGGAATCAGTTGCCTGAACGTTATGGAAAATGGAACAGTGTTTGGCGGTGTTTTCGCCGCTGGTGTGGTTCAGGCATGTGGGGATGGATTCTGCAGAATCTTACGGAACAGCACTCTGACTACGAAATCGCCTTGATGCTGGACGGCTCCCATATCAAGGCTCATCAGGACGCTTCCCGGAGTCCCTTAGATTCTGAACAACAAAAACTTGGAAAAACCAAAGGTGGCAGAAATACAAAACTCTCTGCTGTGGTAAATCTTGCCGGAAGAGCCGTTTCCCTTGTCTTGGTTCCCGGCAATGAACACGACAGTGTCAGTGCCATCGAAACCCTTCCCAAGAACTTGAAAGCCAAGTTCGTTCTCGCCGACAAGGCCTATGATGCCAACCGCATCAGAAGTCATATTGAATCGGCGGGAGGGTTCTGCGTCATCCCTCCTAAAGCGAATCGAAAAGAGACGATCTCTTACGACAAGGAAATCGGTAGGCTTCGAAGAATCGTCGAAAACTTCTTCTGCAGAATAAAATCATACAGAAGAGTCGCTACACGATACGAGCAACTCCCC
>NZ_JACHVA010000106.1 GCF_014230055.1 Puniceicoccus vermicola
CTGGTTTCGCTCGGGCAGTTGCAGCATGCAAACGCCGGACGCTTTAGTTACGAGCCGTCTTATATTGTCGGCAACTCGTACCCGAATCCCCGGATCAAGCCACTGGATCAATGGCGGGCGAGCGTGACCGATCAGTTTAGCGGTTTCGATACGGGTCTGGACGAGGATGAAAACTGGGGAATCAGTGGATCGTTCAATCTCTATGACGCGTCGTATCTGGTCAATGAACACCTTTGGGATAGCTTCATCTTTACGACGATCCCGCAGGTCGCCGACAACTACGGTGAGACGGGAATCGAGCCGTCCTTCGAAGAGTTGCTGAGCGGCGAGGCCTCTTTGCCCAATCCCCGTTTTAAGCCCTACACTCCGGGCGATTCCCAATTCACTGCGGAGGTGCTCCAGGATGTTGGCGACGAGGAGTCCGGAAGCTTCTTTCACAACGCGGGTCATCTCATGGTTGAAGGGATGTTCAATGTGAACTCGACCTCGGTCGATGCGTGGGAAGCTTTTCTTTCCGGCACGCACAAACTGCCGGTCCAGAAGCTCACCGAGAATGGTCAGATCGCCGATTTTTGGTCTTCAAGCGAAATCGAGGGAGTGCGGTTCCCCCGGGTGCAGATGGTAATGGATAATACCAGCCCGGAGAGTCCGGCAGGGGAGGGGAACGATAGTTTCTGGATCGGCTTCCGCACGCTGAAGCAGGAAGAGGTGCGGCGCTTGGCCGAAGAGATCGTCGTGGAAGTCCGCAAGCGGGGTCCATTTCTGAGCTTGGGCGACTTCGTCAATCGGAAGTTGGAGGACGGCGAGCTGGGAGAGGCGGGTGCGCTACAGGCGGCGATTGATCGGACGATCAACATCAGCATAGACGGGGATATCGCTGAGGAGGCCACGAATCCCTCCGTCCCCGGGCAAATGTCGCAGGCCGCCGGTTTTCCCGGCTATCTGCAGCAAGGAGATATCCTGCAGGCGCTGTCCCCGTATATGACGGTGCGCTCGGACACGTTCACGGTAAGAGTCTACGGTGATAGGGTGTCGCCCGTGACCGATGAAGTGGTCTCACGCGCGTGGTGCGAGGCGACGGTGCAGCGGTTCCCTGACCCGGTGCTGACCGAGGAGGCGGCGAGCGCGGAGGAATACCGAGCGGAACTCGTGGATCCTACGAGTCCATTCGGTCGCCAGTTCCGCATTACGAGGTTTCGCTGGTTGGACCCCGATGAGGTCTAAATTTCCGCAGAATTCTGCAACGGAAGCGATCGCCCGCTAATCAATCGATGAGGTCTTATCGGGCAAGTGCAAAAAGCCTTTCGCTACATCGCTTGCGGAAGGAGAATGCCGGATACCCAATCTATTGAATCCGCCCCTTGAAGGTCAGTATTTGTTTGTCCTCCAGTAACTTCGCTTCGAGGTCATTGTGCGGCACGTCTTGGACCGCGAGATTTTTGTCGAGCGCAAGCACGGCTGCCGTGGCGGCGCTTTGACCGAGGATCATGAATACGGGTTCCATGCGGATCGAGCCGTAAGCGACGTGCGAAGCGGAGACCGCGCAAGTGACAAGCAAGTTGGAGCATTCACTTTTTCGGGGAACGAGAGAGCCGTAGGCGATTTCATAGGGTTCGATGTCGACACCAATGTCTCCCTCGTTCTCGACCTCTCCGTCTTCAGTGATGTAGCGCTGCGTGTTGTGAGAATCAATCGTGTAGGAGCCCATGCCCACCGATTCCGGTGTGGATGTCTTTTTGGTGAGCTCATTCTGGGTCATCACATACTTGCCAAGCATCCTCCGTGCTTCCCGGATATAGAGATGCGGTGTCCAATTATCGCTCTCTTCGTATTCATCCTTCGCCAGCCCCCAAGTATTCATTCTTTCCCGAATTTCTTCAGGGACGCGTTCGCTGTTCGCCGTGTAGTAGAGTAGGCCGAGAGTATAGTTCTTGTGGTCCTCAACGATCTCACGGCGTTCCTCGTAGCTTGCTTCGGGATAGTCGTAGTTTGCCCCGATATAATCGGTGCTCACCGGGCCGTGGTTGTTCGTGTCGGTTTTGTGATTGGGAATTCGGTCGAACTTTCCGAATGTACTCGTCCAGCCGGCGTCATAGACTCTGCCGAGCAATTCGTAGCGTTCTTCATCGTAGTCCGGGGGCTTGGGAAACGGAATCCGATTTTCCTCCACATTGGTCATGCAGATACGGAAATTGTAAGCCTGTACTCGCTTGTCCGCAGAACCTTTCTCTCCCGGGGCTTCCGTCGAAATGAGAGGCAGAACTCCGCTCGATGGATCCCCGGGGACGACATAGGGATCGACTTCCAATTTGCTGAAATTGTGGGGGTGATGAAACACACCCGTCTGCACTCCGGCATAGGATTCGCCGTATTGATCCATGCCCTCCCGGCCCACGGTGTAGCTCACCCCGGCTGCTGCCATCAGGTCGCCTTCATAGGTGGTGTCGAGGAAGACTTTGCCCCTAAAAGTATCTCCGGCCAGGGTAGTGATCGAGTCGATCTTCCCATTCGTCATCTTCACGCCGTCTTCCCGGTTGAGAAATGCTTTTCGATGGACCGGGATATCGAAATCGCGGATGTAGTCCTCAAAAATGCTCTTTGCCGCGCGCGGTTCGAAAACCCAAAGCGTCGTCTCTCCCTTGTCTGTCTTTGGGTCTCCCCGCCCACGCTTACCGAATTCCTCCTGGTCCTCCCATTTCCAGATCTCTTCGTTCTGGTAATATTCGAAAATGCGGTGATAGAAGTTCCGGGAGAGGCCTCCGATTACCGACTTGTCTCCGAAATCGGTGGCGCCCAGTCCGCCTGCACTGAGGCCGCCGAGACGCTCGTCCGGGCTAACTACAATGACCGTCCTTCCCATTTTTTTGACCTGCACGGCCGCAATGACGGCAGCGGATGTCCCGCCGTAAACAATTACATCGGCTTCATAGGTGGCTGCGTGGACCGGACTGACGGACAGCAATCCCGAAGTGCAGAGAGCGGGGAGTATTTTCTTCATTCAGAATGATCTTTTGGAATGGGAAGAGTCGGAAATGTGAAAGACTCTATCAAAAAAATCTAGACATATACAGACTAGAGGTTTGAAGTTGTCGAATGACACTTTCGCGTCAATCTCGAATCTGCAAAATCGTCCTTTGCCTTGTTCTTGGGGGTTCATGCTCTACCGCGCTTCAAGGTCGTTCCGGGATAGAATCGGGAGTGGAGCCGGAGAAACTTCAGTTGGGCGAGTTGTTTACCGATCACATGGTGCTACAGCGCGACAAACCTCTTCGGATTTGGGGGTGGGGCGAGCCGGGTGAGCGGGTGCAGGTGGAGATTGCTGGCCGTGGGGCCGAGGTGGAAGTAGATAAAGGAGGCAAATGGGTTGTTACTCTGCCTTCGATGTCGGCGGGTGGACCGTACGAGATGAAAGTAACGGGTGATCCTGCGATCGTTTTGAAGGACGTTTGGATTGGCGATGTCTGGCTCCTGGGTGGGCAGTCCAACATGCAAATGCGCTTGAGTCAGTGCGACGGAGGTGAGGCGGCGGTGAAACGCGCGGAGTCGGAATCCCGGATTCGGCTGTTTCAGGTGGGAGGAAATCTCGGCGACGAAAGTCCGCAGACCCGGTTGAAGAAATATGAGGGTTGGGGTGTTAGGGATGCGGAAATAGCGTCCGACTTCAGCGGGGTGGGGTGGTTTTTTGGCGAGCGACTGGCGGATGAGTTGGAGGTCCGCATTGGGCTAATCAACGTATCTCTGGGCGGAACGCCGATCGAAGTCTGGCTGAGCCAGTCGGCGCTGGATCAGCAAGTGAAAGAGCATCCCGAGTTGGCCGCTCATTTTGCGGAACTGGCAAGAGTGGAAAGCGATGCGCTGGCGCTCCGAGAGTTGAGGCTGACCGAGCATCGTCCTTCCCGGGAGAAGGCCATAGCCTATGAACAGAACATGCTCTTGGCGACGGAATTGGCCGCTCCAGAGTTGGAGGATGACGAGTGGGATGAGATTGTCATGCCGGGATTCTGGGAGCGCAGCGGAATCGAAGAATTAGCGGATTTTGACGGCTATGTGTGGTTGCGAAAAGAGGTGGTTTTGCCGGAGGGTTGGGGCGACCGGGATTTGAAGTTGGAGATCGGGCGAACGAGAGATTTGGACGCGGTCTGGTTCAATGGCCATCACCTGGGGGCGATCGGGAGCATTGAAGAACTCTATGACCTGAATCGTCCGCGCGGGGTGCGCCCGGAAAGAGAATCGAGTGTCTACAATGTTCCGGCTAAGTGGGTTCAGGAGGGTGAGAACGTGGTGGTCATTCGAATTTTCAACCAACAACGCGTCGGGGGAATCATCGAAGATGGGAAACAGGAATTGGAATTGAGACTCGTCGGGGTGGAGGAGCCGCCGATTTCACTGGCGGGAAAGTGGAAGTATCAACTTGGGCCAGCCTTTGTGACTCACTGGGCGTCGTATCTGTTCCCCACGCAGCCGGCGAGTATGTTCAATGCATATGTCAGTCCCATCGCGGGGTTTCCGATCCGAGGCATTCTCTGGTATCAGGGGGAGAGCAATACAAAGGACCATGTCGAATACTATTCGGACTGGATGCGAGCCTTGATCGTGGATTGGCGAGGGCATTGGGAGGATCAGGAGCTGCCCTTCTATCTGGTGCAACTTCCAAACATCAGCCGGGGGCCGAAAGATAACTGGGCTCGCATCCGGGAAGCTCAGGCGTCCGTATTGGATCTCCCGGGCACCGGGATGGCGGTTACGCTCGATGTGGGACAGCCGAACAACATCCATCCACCCGAGAAGAAGACGGTAGCGGATCGTTTGGCGCGGCTGGCTCTCTCGCGCACTTACGGACTTGAATTGGTAGACCAGGGCCCCGTGTTCTCCGGCGCGGAAGCGGAGGGTAGTGGGCTTCGGCTTACGTTCGATCATATCGGATCGGGGCTGAGATCGATGAATGGGGAGAAGCTGGAGAACTTCGAAATTGCAGGCGAGGATCGAAAATTTTTCCCGGCAGAAGCGACGATCGATGGAGATACGGTGCTGGTTTCAAGTCCCGAGGTTTTGAGTCCGGTCGCTGTGCGGTACGCGTATGAGAATAACCCAACGAACATCAATTTTTACAACGAGGAGGGTCTGCCGGCCGCGCCTTTCCGGAGCGATGATTGGTCCGATCGGTAGCTTTTGCAGAACCTAGCTGAACCGTTAAAATGATGAACGAAAATTCGCCATTCCCATTCTGGATTGCATTGGGAGATTCTATTACCGAAGGCTTCACCTATTCCCTTTGGATCTCCGATTCATGTCGCGCAGCGGGTCTTGATGCACCGCAGTGGATCAATGCGGCGGCGGCTGGAAATACTGCCGGCAATATTCTCCAGCGCCTCGAGTCCGAGGTGATCGTGCATTCGCCTGCGCGCGTTTTCTTGAATGCCGGCATCAATGATGTGCAGAAGCAGGAAGGCGGTTCAATCTATGAAGAGAAAATGCGGGAGATTCTTCGACGCTTGAATTCCGCAGGGATGGAGGTTTGCGTGATTACGACGACGGCCTTCGGTCCGAAGAAGGCGTCTTTGAATTCCGACTTAGTGGATATGAATGCGCGGTTGCGGAAGCTCGCACGGGAGTTCGATATTCCTGTCGCGGAAGTCTTCGAGCCGTTTCTCGAAGCCGTGAAGGCGGGTGCTCCCGTGCTGATCGAGGATGATATTCACCTCAGCTTTGAGGGGTATCGGATTATGGCCGATGCGATCTTGCGGCAGATCAATCCGGGCATCCCATTATCTTTGAGTTGGAAACCGGAGGTCGAAGCAGGTGTGCCCGCGGAATGGAAAATCTGTCCAGTGGACGGAGAGGGGACGGCTTGGAGCCTCAAGGTTCCAGAGGAAATCTCATCCCAGAACTGGTGGGAGTGTCAGGAAAGTCTCCGTGGCTATGTCATGAATCCCCGAAAACACTTTTCGCAGGCATCGGCAGTTCGGGGACGCACCGAGTTTTTCCTCTCCGAAACAAGTCCGGTGCAGATCCGAATCGGGGCTACCGTGCAAGATTTGAAAATTGACGGTGATTCTATTGAGTTGCCTGAGCTGGCAACCAAATGGGGTGTGCGCGAAGTCTGTCTTCGTGAGTTTGCGGCGGGCCGTCACCACGTCGAAGTCACCGCAGAAAATTCATTCTTTGCGGCGTTTTTATCGAATTGCTCGAAATCGCTATCGCGCTTTCGCTCCAAAGATATCTCGGAGAGGAACAACGATAGTTGTTTCTACGAATCGCCGTAGAACTTCGAAATTTGCAGAGGTTTGCTCGAAATCGCTATTGCGCTTCCGCTCCCAAGATATCCCGGAGAGGAACAACGATCGTTGTTTCTATGAATGCTCAAGCGATCGAGTCCACGAGAGAATGAGTTTGGAGCCTATTTTGTAGCGTTGCGAGGTCTGCCGATTCTTCCACCGAAACCTTCACGGTCCGCTTTTCGTTCGGGAAGAGATCGAAGAAATTGTCCTCGGCTCGAAACTGGATGCCAGTGAACAAAAACTCCACCCAGGGCTGGAAGACTTCTGAAGAGAGAGACAGATCGAATTCCCCTGGGGCGACTTGCCGGATCGAGGATGTGATGGGGCATTGGGAGAACTCGATGTTGCGGGGTGCCGTGAAAAGAACCGTCTGGCGTGAAACGATTCGAGCGCCGATCCGAAGTTGGCAGCGGAAATAGAGATTTGCGGCACCGTAGCGTGCTAATTCGTCTGAAAAATCGAGAGTGATGTGTTGGAACGCTTCGTTGCAGCGCAGTTGCACGGGCAGTTCATTTCTTCGAATGGATTGTCCGTCGATTTGGCAGAGGGACCATTCAATCACTGCCTCTGTGTCTTTCACCCCGTCGTAGACGGTATGGATGTGGAGATCATGAATGGTGTTCACCGGCATATTGCACTTTTGAGCCGTCTCGGTGCCGGGCACATGTACACTGATTAGGGCCGGAGCGAAGAAGCGTTTGGCTTCGTAGTGAAGTGCCTTCCAGCGTCCGCCAAATTCGAGGCTGCTCCAGGATGCTCCCGGCCAGCAATCGTTGAGCTGCCAATAGAGCGCGCCCATGGTGCGAGGCATCGAGCGGCGAAAATGTTCGACGCCGATCTTAAGACAATAGGCTTGGTTGAGTTCGGAGAGATAGGACAGCGATGCGTAGTCTTTGGGAAAACGATAGCGCCGGGATATATAGTCGAAAATGATCTGGTTACCGGCTTTGTTCTTTTGATGGCAGTCCATCTCCGGAGAAAAAATATTCCATTTTTCCGGCGGGCAAAATGTAGCGGCCACCTCGGGCGAGGGGAGTGATTGCATCCCAAATTCCGAACAGAATCGGAAGCACATCTCCTCGTAGCGTTTGACCGGCTTTCGTTCGTGCCAGACATCCCAGAAATGACAATCGCCCGCGCGCTCGTTGTTGGGGCCGTTTTCATAGCCTTCGGGGTTGTGTGGAGAGCCGGGCCAATAAGGAGTATGAGGATCCCATTTGCTGACGGCATCAGGGAGCAGGTCGTAAAAAATAGCCTCATAGGCGGCTTTGCGTTCGGGAAACCGGCAGATGAAATGACTCATGAGCTCAAGTTCGTTGTTCCCGCACCAGAGAGCCAGGCAGGCGCGATGGGCCAGACGGCGGACTTGGTATTCTGCTTCTTGTTTGACCAGGGATTGAAACTCCTCGCTTCCGGGGTAGAGGGCACAGGCGAACATGAAATCCTGCCAGACCAAGAGGCCCTTTTCGTCGCATAGGTCGTAAAAGAATTCCCGTTCGTAGATGCCTCCTCCCCAGACCCGAATCATGTTCATGTTGGCGTCCACTGCGGAGGTCAGAAGATCATCCACCAGCTCAGGAGTGGCTTCGGTAAGGAACTGATGGGCGGGAATCCAATTGGCACCCTTGGCGAAAATCGGGCGACCATTGACGACAAACTGAAAGGTCTCTCCGAATTCGTCCGGGTGTCGGTCGAGTTGAATGGTGCGTAGGCCGATCTTCCGCTGCCAGGTGTCGGCGAGAGAGCCGTCCGGATTGACGAGACGAACCTCGAGATCGTAGAGCGGTTGCTCGCCCAGACCGTTTGGCCACCAGAGCTGCGGGTCCTCGACCTTGAGGTGAAGCTCGCTGGTTTCGATTAAAGTCTTTCCCCGTAAGGTCAACTTCACGGAGTAGGTGGCGGCAGGATCGACCGGCTCAGAGAGTTCCGGGAAAATCCGGAGGGCGACCTGAGTCGAGGAGTGGGCTTGTTCAACGCGCACCGATTCGATGCAGGGTGAGGAGTATCCCTCGAGCGAAATCGGGAGGTAGATGCCGGCGCTGACCAGCCGCGGCCCCCAGTCCCATCCGTAGGAGCAAGGTTCCTTGCGGATCAGGGACGAGCCACCGAGATAATCGTTCCATTCGCCGTAGTGGTCCTCGGTCCGGCGGGCATTGATGTAGTCGCGCGTATTGGCAAAAGAAATCGTGAGTTCGTTGGGACCGGGCCGGAGGAGAGGTTTGATCCCCAATCGGTAGCCGATGAACATGGATTCAGTCCGGGCGACCTCCACGCCATTGAGAGTGATGGTGGCGAGGGTGTCGAGGCCTTCGGCCACGAGATCGATGGAACTCTCCGCCAGGAGTGCGGCCTCGGGGGTGAAGGTCGTTTGGTAGGTCCAGTCGGCTCGCTCAACCCATTGGAGTTCGCGCTCATGGGTGCCTACGAAAGGGTCGGGGATCTCTTGGTTCGCGACTAGATCGCTGAAAACATTTCCAGGGACCCGGGCCGGGAGCCAGTTTTTCTCGGGGATCCGGCGGAAGCGCCATGAGGAATGGAGGAATTGCTGAATTCGCATGATGAATGGTCATTGGCTCTCATGAGTGAAGCAGGCGGAAGCTATGCCGATGAGGGCGACGGTATTTATAAAAGACTGTAGCAGACTAGATGTAATTAGGAGAGTAAGCAGTTCAATATCAGAATTTATATAAATTCAATGAGCTGTTGTCTGGAAGTATTAGATTGACCCTATCGCGGGGGAGGCATACGACGGGGTATTTTCCGATCTTTATGGAGAATTCTTTTCAGGCTCAAACATTCCGGCATCTTACGCTTCCGCAGCAGTTGTCCGAGTTCCTCAAAGTCGAACTTCTGGCCCAGTACGAGCCTGGAGAGTGCCTGCCGTCGATCAGCCAGCTCTCGAAGTCTTACGAGGTGAGTCCCATGACTCTGCGTGCGGCTTTGAGCATCCTTTCGCAGCAGGGATATTTGGACATTCGGCACGGCAGCGGCACCTATCTCAGCGACTTGGGCCAGAAGCAGCATGTCGGATTGGTGCTGGGGCTGGACATCGCGCAGCCTCAATCGTTTTTTCGGCTTCATTTAATGCAATATCTGCGGCAAAAATTAGACCAACTGGGATTTAAGTCCCGCGTCTATCTCGCCTACGGAGGGGGAGGAGTCGAGGGTTGTCCGGATCTGGAGCAGGAGATTTCCGCCAATCGGGTCAGGTGTTTGGTTATGTTGAGTAGCTTGAAGCAACTGGCCTCGAAAGAGGTCCTGGATTCCAAGGGGATTCCTCGCATTGAGCTGTGGCAAAATACCGAGTATTATGTAATGCCGGATTACGAATCTTTTGTTCGCGAAGGGGTGAGGCGTCTGGCGGCAGCCGGACGCAAGCGCATCGCGATGATTGAGTGGAGTTCCGAGCGAAAGAACGCTGGTGGCCGAGACTTGAAGGTGTTTCAACAAGCCATGGAGGAGCATGGGTTAGAGGTGAACCGGAAATGGCATCGTGGTGACCTGTCTCCCAATCTTCGTGGCTCTGGGTGGTCGCTTTTTCGTGAAATCTGGATGTCGGAAAAGGTGAAGCCGGATGCCATCCTTGTGACCGACGATATGCTTTTTCAAGGGGTGCAAACTGCCATCGAGGAAATGAATATATCGGTACCCGATCAACTGATGGTGGCTACCCTTGGCATGAAGGGATCCGCGGATCCGTGTGTGATTCCGGCCGAAGTAGGCGAGGTGGATCCGGAGGCCTTCGGCGACGCCGTATTGTCGATCGCTCTTCCATTGCTCAATCGGCAGAAGGTCGCGAAGCCGAATCAAGTGCTCTCCATGGGGTGGAAGACGATCGCGGCGAGCGCATCGGGATCCACTAGTGAAGTTCGCCTAAGCGAGAAGGCTTAGGAGCTCTCGGATATATAAATAGTTGGGAGGAGTGTTTTTTTATTTGCAAAGTCTGCAACAGAGTAGTTCTCTGGGTATGTTGATGACACAGTTGTGCTCCCATTTTTTTTACCTTCTTACGATTAATTCGGCAGATCGCCGCTTCTTGGGCGAGAAACTTTAAAAAGCCGTTTCGTGATCTGTCGGCGGGTTCGCTCATTATTTCGCGAATCTAGCAGCTCTTCTGCGGTTGCTTCCTGAACCTATCAATTTTTTCAAACCCTCAACCCTTCTGATCTCTATGAATCGTTCATCACTGTCACTTAAATCGCTGCTGATTGCGTTAATCCCTCTTTGTTTAAGCTGTTCCGTCTTCGGGAAATCGACTCCGCTTCCGGAGGAGAATGTCAGTTTTTTGGCAGTTGACCGGATGGCGGTGGCTCCTGAGATCGATGGTCGGATCGGGGAAGAAGAGTGGGGCGATACGTCCGCGATCAGTGGGGTCACGGAGCATAGCAGCAATCGCTTGATTCCGCGTCCCGTGACATTCTGGCTGGGATGGGATCCGGATCATCTGTATTTGGCGTGCCGGGTATATTTGCCTGCAGGTTACAAGCCGAGCGTTCCGGCGGGGCGTTCCGAGGGGCTTGCTTACATCTGGGACGACGGACTGGAGGTAGGGTTTGCGCCGCATGGGAAAAATGTTCCCAGTGGAACGACGGAAAATTCTTACAAATGGTTTATGAACGCCTTGGGGTTTGGGGGGGACTACAGTCGGATTGCGGTTGGGCAGCAGTTCAAGAACTGGGCGCCGAACTTCCAGATTGCCACCCGGGTGACCGATCCTGGGACGGCCCCCGATGGGGGGAGCTGGTGGGAGCTGGAATTTTCGTCGACTCCCGAGGACTTTGAACTCTCCGGTCCGCACCGCGCTGGGGACGAGTGGAACATGCTTTTGGGGGTCAATCACTTCCCGCGTTTCCTTCAGGCCCGGGTGCCTGCAAACGGTGCCTACATGGATTCGTCGGCCCATACCGGCGTGGTTCTTGTGGAAGGAAAGGCATCCGTTCAGTTGCTCAACGACACCCTGGATAATCTCGCAACCACCGGAAACTCGAATTGGTTGCTTCGCTCGCACAATCCAACCGAGAAAGATATCACTCTCGATATTTCTTACGAAGTCGCGGGTCAGATTGCCGAGAAAACTCTCGAAGTGCCTGCGGGAGAAAGCGCGAATGTTTCGTTGGATCTCAAGACGCCAGAGGAACTCGAAGAGGGACTGGCGGCTGTTCGTGTCAGTCAGGGGAATCAACTTCTGTTAAACTACGGAGCCTATTTCAAGCAGGGGTACGCTGCGAGGACGTTGAAAACACCCGCTCCACCGACCCAGGCTTTTCCGTTTAGAGCCGAGTTCAATGCC
Organism: Puniceicoccus vermicola; assembly: GCF_014230055.1. Lineage (NCBI taxonomy): Bacteria > Pseudomonadati > Verrucomicrobiota > Opitutia > Puniceicoccales > Puniceicoccaceae > Puniceicoccus > Puniceicoccus vermicola. The sequence goes on from NZ_JACHVA010000106.1 coordinate 11,569, forward strand.
TTGCGGTCGAACTTTCTCATCCAAGGGGATACCTATTCCTTGGAAGACCCTGCAATGGCGAAGGAATTGAATTATCAGATCTTCAAAGAGGGTGTGGATAAACCGATTGCAGAGGGGTCGATTACCCAAGTCGCCGAGTACTATCTTCGGGATATCGTGCAACTCCCCCCGTTGGACTCCGGCGAGTACACCGTCACGGCTAGCCTGATTCTTGAAGACGGAAACCGTTTGGGGCCCGAAACCGCCACTTTCGTCAAAAAAGATGAATCTAAGGAGTTCGAAGAATGGTGGAATAATGACATCGGCAACCCGGATCGCGTAATACCGCCCTTTACGGCAATGACGCAAGACGGGAACGAAATTACCTGCTGGGGGCGTGAGTATACCTTGGACGCTCTTGGATTGCCGAAGCACTTGGACTCCGATGGAAAAAATGTAATGGGGAAACCCGCACAGGTTGTTGCCGTGGTGAATGGAGAGGAGGTGCGTTTGCCATTGGACAAATCGCCTACCATTACCAGCGTCAAAGATTGGCGGGTAGAGTTCACCGGAAAAGCAAGCGGTGGTGGTATCGTCGTCACCTCCAAGGGTTGGATTGAGCAGGACGGGGTCACCTACGTGGAATTGACGTATGAGCCAGAGGGCAAGGAACCGGTCGAAGTGGAGTCGTTGCGTTTGGAGTTCCCGCTCAATGGGGAGGACTCGGAAAGCCTTTTGTGTGTCGGTCCGGGTGAAAACTTCTCCGCTCGCACTGCGATGATACTGCCGACCGATGAGGAGGGTTCGCTCTGGTCAACCCTGGTGACGGGACGAACCGGTTCCCAAATGACGATCGGTTCGTTCTATCCCGAAGTTTGGATCGGTAATGATCGTCGAGGATTCCTCTGGTGGGGGGATAATGACAAAGGCTGGGTTCCAAATGATGACGTGCCGGCTCACGAGGCTGTCCGTCGAGGGTCTGATGTCGTATTAATTAATCACATCATCGGTACTCCTGATGGTGAAGAACCGTATCTCTTGGAGGCCCCGAAGACCCTTGCCTTCGGATACGTCGCTACTCCTTTTCGTCCTTTTCCCAAAGGATGGAGAAATTCGATGGCCGCAGAGAACGGAACCTTCTGGTCACCCCATCGTGGGACTCGTAAGGATTCCAAGACGGGAGAAATGGTATTTCCGAAAGGAAAACGACCCATGCATGTGAACTGGATCCATCCGGAAACACGATACCCCGAAGAGTGGGATGAGATCTGGGCTGAACAAAAGGAAAAAGCGGACAGAAAAGTGGAAAACGTGCAGCCCATTGATCCCTACCGTTCGCGAAGCGGGTCGGGTTTTGTGCACCTGTCGTTCCAGTTAATCGGTTCCGGACATAAGTCATCCGACAACGAGACCTATAAATATTTCGGCGTGGACTGGATGGTCGGCGGGAAGGAGACCTACAGTCGCGAGATGCAGGATTATTTCCTGTGGATGTTTGACCAGGCATTTGAAAAAGGAGGATTGCGCACAGTCTATTTTGACCTTGCCTTTCCGTTTTTAACGAAAGATCTGCAGTCAGGCCTTGCCTACGAGCTTCCGGACGGGCGGATTCAGCCGGGTTACAATGGTTTTAATATCCGTCGCTTCATGATGCGCCTCAGCTCGCTGATGAATGATCATGATTTGATGCCAGGCGGGCTGAGTATACACAGTACCAATGCATATTTCCTCATTGCCATGCCCTGGGTGGATGCGGTGCTGGATGGTGAATATCATTTCCTCAACGACGCAGCGACCATGGACCAAGTGGATGGCTATCCGGTGGATCGAATGCGTGCCTTCTCGTCGCCTCACAATTGGGGAGTTCCGATAAGTTGGATGCAGTTGATCAAATTCTCAGACAGAGATCGAAAGCAGCAAAACCTGAGATCTTTCGCGGAATATGTTTGGATGCACGACTCGTGGCTGAATCCCTATATTCCCAAATACAGCGAGATGCCAGAGAGCATTTTGGACTGGGGATTGAATGAAGACGCTGTCGTTTATCATCCTTACTGGAGAAATCCGCTGGTGACGACCGAGAGCGAAGACGTTCTCATCTCTACCTGGCAGTTGCCGGACCGATTGATCATCGGAGTTTTCAACAATAATCGGGATAAGCAGGTCAATGTGACTCTGGATGTCGATTTGGACGCCGCGAATCTCAGTCGAGAGCTGCCATGGCAGCAATTTTTTCGAATTCGTGACCTCTGGAAGTCGGAGGAAGACCCCGGAGCGCGTTTGGATCTGCAAGATGAGCAGATTCAAATTCAGAAACTCAAGCCTCATACGGGCCGTTTCTTCGGCATTCGGCTCTATTGATACCCAACGAACATCTTCAGCCCAGACCCAAAATCATGAAAACTATCTTCCGAAAGTCTCTCCCCATCCTCCCAGTTCTGGTCTTTGGTTTCAGCAGTGCCCATGCCCAAGTCTTCTGGAATCCCGCAGTGGATGAATATGCCACGCAGGGTGGTAACGGAACTTGGTATGCGGATTCAGGCATTTCGGGTGCTGTGGAAAACTGGTGGAATGGCTCGGACAATGTTTATTTCACCTCTGGCGAGAGTGCGGTTTTTGAGGGTCAGGGGAATGTCACCGCGACTCAGCTGCCAGTAGCCAATGGAGTCACTTTCCGGAATTTGACGGGGAATTACTCGATTAATAATTCGGTTCGGACTGACAATGGCGTTACGGTTGAGGCTTCCGCTGGAGAACACGATATCACTTTCGGTGGTTCTCTCTGGGTGACGGGGGGTGAAGACACTTCTATTGTCCACAATGGGGGCGGTTTGCTTTCGATTAGTGGGTTCAGACGGTCGTCGGGTAATAACACAAGCGTGACAATTTCTGGGAGCGGCCATACAGCGATCACGGGAACAGCGTCGAATGACCGTACGGGGGGCACACTGACCAAGAATGGCAGCGGGAGACTTACCGTTTCCGCCAATCTCAACAATTCAGCGACTCCTTTCTCGAGTATCGTGATGAATGCGGGAGAATTATCGTTCGCTGACGATGCCGAGGGGACCTCTCTCGCCTGGAGCGGCGGAAGCCTGGTGTTTTCGTTGAGCGAGATGGATGACACATCGAACACCATCACTTTGAGTGGTGCATTTACCAAAGAATTGGGTTCCTCCTACATCTTCGACTTTCAGGATACGGGTAAAGAGAATACGACCTATACTCTGGTAACTTTCGCAAGCACTGACTTCGCTGCAAGCGACTTTACCTACACCGGATCGTCCGCTGGAGGTTCGTTTAGTGTGAATGGAAATTCAGTGCAGTTCACCACAATTCCCGAGCCCAGCTCAGGGCTTCTTCTGATTCTTACTCTCGGGATGTTTACGTTTTCCCGTCGCTTTTCGTTCCCCAGATCTTCAAAAGCGCCTCGGAGAGGTTAGATGCCGCGTATTTAGCAAAACCTGCCTCTACGGGTCTTGACCGTTATCGATTCTTTTTCATGCCTCCTCGTGGTTCCTTTCTCTTTTCTTGGTCGATTTTTGATAAAGCCCGCGAATCTCGGCTAGAGGCGTTTCGACAACCATCTCAAAACGTCCAGCCCTCAACATACTTAACCTTCCCGATTTAATTTACCCTATGGATACCCGTTGTAAATACCGCTCCCTTTTCCTCTCTTCTCTAGCTTTCGGCGCATTGTGGATGCAGCCGATTCATGCGGAGAATGGCACCTCGAACCACTTCACGATTCCCATGGTGGAAAAAGGTCCCGAGATTGACGGGCAAATGTCTGCGGGCGAGTGGAACAAAGCCGTGGCGCTTTCCGGGTTTATCGATCAATTCGACAATGTAGCGTCCGCTCGTCAGGTAACCTATTATGTGCAGGCAGACTCGGAGTTTCTATACCTTGCGCAGAAGTCGGAGATTCGACCGGAAGAGACGGTAGCCTGGGATCAGAAGAACGATACGGTTCTCACTCAGCCAACTTGGTTCTTGGTGAACGACAGCGCGATGTCGTTTTCGGTCGCAGCGGGCGAAGTGGTCAATGCCGATGAGCCTAGTATTTTTCAATACTCTCTGAATGCCACAGGTCGGCTGTGGAAGAATGAGTGGGCGCCACTTTGGGGAGGCACCATTAAGGCACGTGGAGGGGAGCAGAATTTTCGATATAAGAACGAGTTTGTTTCTGAACAGAGTTTTGATGAGGACAAGACGATTTGGATTTCTGAGGTCAGTCTGCCGTTGAGTTCCTTTGGTGTGAAGGAATTGAAGGAGGGGGATGAGTGGAAGATGTTGTTGGCGAGGGACTATCCCAATGGGGATCAAACCGCCTGGACGTATTCCCCCGATTGGCAATTTTCGGACCGATGGAGTAATAAGCGATTTGCGAATGCGATTGGTTTTGGCAACGCGTATACGGACGAAGAGGGCTATGCAGAGACGACCTTTTCGGCGACGGAGCCCGTTGTGCGGGTTCTCGGGTGGGGCGATCTTGCGAACGGAGTAATCGATCCCAATATTACGATCTACAATCCCGGGAACGAAGCGGCTACGGTTATGCTAAGTTTGAAGCACGCGATTGAGTACGGCGCGGGCCTGCCCCTGCCAAATCAAGAGATGGAGGTGGACGTGCCGGCTGGCTCCGAAGTCCAGGTGGACTTCAACCCCATGGAGGCCCCTGTCGATCTGGCGAGCACGCTAACGTTTACAGCAACGGGTTCGTCCGGGGCCAAATTGATGTATCAAGCCATTCCACTGAAGCCGAGTCTACCCATTGCCGGGAAAGCGGCGCCAGCGGATTTATCCGTGGCAAGTGGGCTGAGGAAACACGCGAAGCATGGCCGAAAGGAAATCACGGCCTATGATCCCATCAATAATCATCTGAACCTTGAGTTGATGGGGAACGAGAGAATGCAGGATCAAGCGGTCCATGATGTGATCTTGTCGGTCCGAAAAGCTGGCGAAGTAGCGCCCTTTGTCGAGGAAGATCCAATCGTGATCGATGAATCGATGAGGATTGGGCGAGATAGTGATGAAAACCCCCGGTGGTTGTTCACGCAAATCATCGAGCTTCCCGAGCTTGAGCCAGGGCTCTATGAAGTGACGGCGACCAGTCGTGCCAAGGATGGCTCGGAGTTGGCCGAAGGACGACAGCGCTTTATCCGGTACGATCACGAAAAGGAGCTACCGTGGTTAGACAATCAAATCGGCGTTTCTGACCGAGTGCTGGAGCCATGGACCCCCATCGAAGCATCCGAAAACGGAGATTCCCTTTCATTGGATGTAACGGAACGCATCATTGAGGTGGGCGGCAGCGGACTCTGGAGAGGTGTCCAAGTGAATGGCGAGGAACTGCTCGTCGGCCCCGTTCGCGTGGATCTCACACGGGACGGATCGCTGCTTGCACTCGAACCCGAGGCCAAACTTCGGGATGTCGAAATCGCGGACCATGAGGTTAGTTGGCGTGGAGGCTCGAGTGGGAGCGGCTGGAACGTCGAAGTTCAGGGGCGGCTGGAGTATGACGGATACAACGAGTTTCGTATCAAATTCAACCCTCCAGCCGACAATGGGAAAGTCGATTCGATTCGCTTGGTCGTTCCCCTGAAGGCTTCCACAGCAAAGCTCCTGCACGCGACGGGAGGCATTTGGATGCGTAGCCAAGTGTCGAGCATTGCGCTGGCGGAAGAGGAAGGGCAGCTCTGGAACAGTGGCCAATCGAGATCAAATAGTCACAACGGGACGCACCTCGAAGTGGGGAATTTTAAGCCCTATGTCTGGGTAGGTAATGTAGACTCGGGGGTCGCCTTCATGGCCGACAGTGATCAAGGGTGGGTGCCCCCACAAGGCGTCCATAACACCAATGAAGGCAGTATCGAAGTCGAGCGTGACGGCGAGACCGTCAATCTGGTTCTGAACCTTGTGGCTCGTCCGTTTACCTTCACCAAACCTCGGGAGGTCTTGTTCAGTCTGCAGCCGACACCGATCAAGCCCTTCGAAGCAGATTGGCGCGAACGTCGCTCACGGTTGCACATCCAGCTCGCCTTTGCACCTTCCTCTAAAGATGGGTGGAGCTACGATGGGCAAAAATGGAGGGGGAAAAATGGCGCTGAATTTGGCGGTGGCCATGGCAATCAGCACTTTCCGTTGAACTGGGAGCTTAATCGTGAGCGGGAAGAGATTCTTTCGGCCGGGTTTGGTCGCGGAAGACTCCACTCAGAAGGGACACCGTTTTTGCCCTATCAGATTCTCAATGGAGCCGTGAATCTTCAGGTGGAGGATGAAAAGGTCCCGGGCTTGCAGGGTGCCGGATTTATGGGCTACCTCGGAGCTCAGGTGTTGAGCACCGAGGAGGCGGGTTCCGGAAGTATTACCAAGCAGGATATGGATCACCGTCTTTTCCGCTATCAACGTTGGGCGCGAGAGGTTCCGATCTCCGGATTCTATTTCGATAATTCGTTCCCGGGCATGAATTCGAATCCATGGGCGGGGCAGGGCTATTTCCTCGATCTTCCAGATCGTCCTAATAAGGACGGAAAGATCCAAGCCGGTTATAATTTGGTGAACATGCGCGAGTTTTTTAAACGCTTACGCACGGTCTTTGAGGACGAAGGTCGCCGCCCTTACATCTGGCTTCACGCGACCGACAGCCAAATGGTTAGTGCCTATGCGTTCGCCGATGTTCTTTTCCTCGGAGAGAATTTTCCGAGGCTGAACGACAAGAATCCGTGGTTCTCGAGCAAATTCGACCCTGCAACAATGCAAGTCATGGCGAGCCAGCAGGCCACTGGGTTCCCGGTCAACATTCTCGAAATGTGGGGAAAGTTCGACGACAAGAGTCTGGGAAAGCAGGCGAAGCGCGATCTCATCGGATGGGAGTTGGTTCATGATACCGATGGCTCTGGAGTTTTTCCGGCCGATTGGAGAGGGATGGACATCTCAAGGCCTGCTGAGTTTCTCCCTTATTGGGATGAATCGGTGGCTGAATCTCTCTGGGCGGACCAAGAAGAAATCTATGTCAGTGCCTGGCGTCAGGAGAATGATTTGCGGGTGATCGTTTTTAATCGTAGCGACGAGGACGCTACGGATATTCGGGTCGCACTCGATCTCGAGGCGTTGGAAGTGGAAACGCCCGAAGGCGGATGGGTCCTGGCCGATGTGGAAAACTCGGAACTGGAACTCAACGGACAATTCCAAGGAGAGAATTTTTCGATAAGCCTTGATGTGCCTGCTCACGACTATCGCCTGTTTACGCTCAAGTCGATTGCATCGACCGAGGCCGATCGCCAAAGAGCGGAGGAAAGGGCAGCCGCTGAAAAAGCGAGGAGGACGGCGCTTAAGGAAGCGAAAAAAGCCCAAAAGGCAGCGGAGAGAGCCGCAGCGGCGAATGATGCTAGCGACTCCGAGTAAATACCAGACACCCAAGTCTAAATATAAATAACCATTCAATCATTCTATGAAAACGAACATTTGGCTTTTCTCTCTTCTCGCAGTCTCCATGGCTGGCGGTTCGTTCGCGGTAGCCGAGGAAGAAACGACTTTTGAGGTGAATGTTGTCAATCTAGGCGTCCCCTCCCAGAATAGCACCGGTGGACGGGGGGATTTCAGAAGGGAAGTCCTTTCCTCGGGGGCAGATTGGGTGCTCCTCTATTACGGATTGAATGACACCTTGAATGAGAGGCAGTTTGTGGACTTGCCGAAATTTATCTTTAACCTGAATAGGATTGTCGATCTGGCACGAGAGGATGGCATTACTCCTGTGCTATGCACGATTCATGATAGCAATGAGGAAGCTCTCTTGCAGCGCCATGAACTCGAAGTCTACGGAGATGAGCGCCCAAACGAGAAGATTGATCGTTACAATCAGGCGATACGGGAGTTTGCGAGCGAGAAGGGCGTTCGCCTCGCGGATTTTGCCAAGGTCTCTCAAGAGTCGGACGGGAAAATCGAGTGGTTGCATCGAGATGGTGTTCACCTAACGGCCGAAGGAAACCAACTTTTGGCGAATACATTCTATGAGGTGATCCAGCCCGACCTGGAAAATGGCCAAATCGTGATGTGTCTCGGTGATAGCGTGACTTTTGGTTCAACAGTGTCAGGTAAAGGCACCGCTGAGGGCGAAACCTATCCGGCATTTCTGAAGCAATTGGCGGAAAGGAAATAGAGGATGCGACTTTCCTCTTCCCGGTAGCTTCGAACCTTCGGCGATGAGAATTGATACTCCTATGTCTGCTCCCAATATTCTCATTCTCACCACCGATCAGCAGCGTTGGGACGCTTTGGGAGCCAATGGCAACTCTTCGATCCGCACACCGAATTTGGATCGTCTGTCGGCCTCAGGAACCAATTTTGATCATTGTTTTGTTCAGAATCCTGTCTGCATGCCCAGTCGCGTTAGCTTTCTCACCGGGTGCTATCCATCGACCCTCGGCATTACGCACATGGGTGTTCCGGTGCCACCTGAGGCGGTGACTCTTCCTCGCCTCCTGCGGTCATCCGGCTACTACAGCGGCTGCTTTGGGAAATTACATTTTCTACCCCATGCCAATCGCGACCACCGTGAGGTCCATCCCGACTACGGTTTCGATGAATTGCAGGTTTCCGACGAACCGGGCGTCTATGAGGATGCCTATCGAGCTTGGGTTCGCCGCACCGATCCGGAGCAGCTCGACTTTTTGAGCGTCGGGTTGCCTCCGGCTCGTCACGACTGGCAGCGGATTATGAATCAGCCGGACGGAATCTGCCATCCGTCGCACGAAAAACGCAGCGACTTCGAGGGGGCGATCCCTTTTCGTGGAAAGGATTCGGTTACCCATTCTGCGTTTGTCGCGGACCGTACCATCAATTTCCTGCAACGCCAGACACGCCAACCTTTTCTTTGTGTCTCCGGATTTTACTCGCCGCATGCCCCGTGGGTTGTACCACAGCGCTTTCTTGACCTTTACGATCCCGACGCTTTCGACCTTCTCGATCATCCGGATGACCTCGCAACGCTGACAGAGGCAGAGAAAAGTCATCTGCGCGCTGCCTGGCACGGCTATTACGCCGCCATTTCCGAAGTTGATTTCCATATCGGACGCATTCTTGACGAATTGGAGGCGCAGAACCTTTTGGACAGTACGATTATTGTGTTTACGTCCGACCATGGGGAGTGGCTGGGAGAACAAGGACGCTGGGGCAAGGGGTATCCGGGCACCGATTCGGTTGCCCGCGTGCCTCTGTTGGTTCATGCGCCTGGTACGGGAGGGGGCAGGGGGACCACATCGACCGGAATTGTCGAGGCCCTCGATGTTGTCCCCACCTTGCTAGAACTGACTGGTGTCCAGCAAGCACCTCATTTGCAGGGGGGAAAGCTTTGCCGCAGCCCTAAAGGGATTTCCGTTTGAAGGAAAATCGGCCGCACTGATGGAATCCCGCGACTGGAAAAATATCCGAACGCCTGCGTTTCGATACCTTTTGTACGACGATGACCGAGAGCTTCTCTGGGACCTAGAAAAGGATCCGAGTGAAAGCCGCAACGTTGCGGGCGATCCCAAATATCAGAAGATTCTTGCCGATCACCGGAAACTCATGCTGTCCCGATTGCTGAAAGCCGAACGTCCCTTGGCCCGCACTTGGCCCTATTAGGCTGGGCATGAATGTGCCATTGTTCATACCGACAGTGGGATGCTCCCAATCTTTGCCTCCGAGCGAGAGGGCTCATGAAGCAGGGACGGAAACTATTATCAACGAATGTCCAAATCTAAATGGAGGCCTCATGCGCACCTAAACTGAAGGTATAATCCTCTCCAGATCGTTTCAATTGCCGCCCAGATGAATAATCCGAAGAACATTCTTCTCATAACAACTGATCAGCAAAGTGCTACCATGCTCAGTTGCGCTGGTAACCCCGATTTAAATACGCCCAATATCGATTCGCTCGCCGCAGACGGTATTCGGTTCGAGAAAGCATATGCTGCTCAACCGCTTTGCGGTCCCCAGCGATGCTCATGGTATACCGGACTGATGCCGCACCAGCATGGCATTACTTTCAATGTAGACGATATCGAGATCGAGACCGATCAAATGATGGGGCAGATTTTCCGAGATGCCGGGTACTCTACGGGTTTTTCCGGCAAATGGCATGTCAATGTTCCTACTCAGGACAAAGCTCGTCATGGATTTGATTGGATGAACAATATTCGATGTAATGGGGCCGACGAGGGAATTGCTCCAGACTTCAAGAGGTTTCTCAACGAGAACGATAATCGACCGTTTCTCTTTTCCGCATCGTTCAACAATCCCCACAACATCTGTGAAGGTTCCCGTGGCTGGCCGTTCCCCGACGGGAATCCCGGGATGATCGAGAATCTTGACCAGCTCCCCCCATTGCCAGGTAACTTCGGCGTTCCGCAGAATGAGCCGTCCGTGATTCGGGAAGTGCAGGGACTCTATCAAAACGGGATCTATCCCATAGCCAAGTGGGATGAGACGCGATGGCGCCTACATCGCTGGTATTACTGCCGATTAACCGAGATAGTCGACCGCCGTATTGGCGATCTTCTACAGATTCTTCGGGAGAGTGAACTGCTGAATGACACTCTCATCGTTTTTACCAGTGATCATGGTGAGGGCAACGCCCATCACCAATGGATTCAAAAACAGGTTCTGTATGATGAAGCTGCAAGGGTCCCGTTTCTATTGTCTCAACCCGGAAGCGAACTAGAACACAACGATACGAGGCAACTGGTGAACTCCGGCATTGATCTTATTCCCACCTTGTGCGGACTCGCTCAGATTGAGTGCCCTATACACCTCGACGGACAAGATTGGTCCAGAATATTAGATGATCCGGAACTGCCCGACCAACGCGACTACCTTGTCGTCGAAACTGAATTCTGCACCTTCAACAAACCTCTCGGCTACATGGGGCGCGCAGTTCGCACCTCCCGCTACAAGTATATGGTGTATAGCGTCGGCGAGAACCGCGAGTTCTTTGCCGATATGGAAAACGATCCGGGAGAGACCGAAAATCTTGTTGGTAATCCGAACCACTTAGAAGAATTGGAGAGACACCGGACATTGCTGCGAAATTACATCGTTGAGAAAGATGATATCTTCCCAATGGATCTGATCGGCCCCTAGACAAGCCGTGATGATCGTTGAAGTTGAATGACCGGTCAGGGTGGCTCTAGAAATAGAATAGTTGTTCCAATCCTATGAAAAGGCCTCCCAGCATTCTTTTTCATAGGTCGGACGAGACCAGATGTCAGAGGTGTTATTTGATCTGAGGGAAAATCCGGATGAGACGGTCGATTTTCTGCGCGATTCGAAATACGAATCTGCGCTGGCTGATTTTCCCCGTCGCCGTCGCCGCGCTGAGCTGGGCTACGGCCCGGATCGGGATCCAAGCTATCGCAACGTCGGCTATTGAATCGGACCAGCGAGCTTATATTTCTTCGGGTAATCCCCGGTCATCCGGTTGTCGTAGAGCAACCTTTCTTCGGTAACTTGGGATTTTTCCCATGGCGAGTTCCCGTCATGGGGAAATTGTCGAAAGGGTAGAATAATTTTTACTCGAATTTCAAATCTTGACTGCATAAGAATGATAGAGATATAACTGTGCGTATGAATTGCCCTACGAAACCCGCCCTATTTTTCTCCTCTATGGCCGGAGTGTTGGCCTTGTTTGCCTCCCCGACCGCCACTGCCGCACTTCTCGTCGATATTGGCGACGCGGTCGGGTATGTCGGAACGAATACTCCCGCCCACCAAGATGGGGGCTTGAGTGCTGCGGAAGACACGTATTTCGCATTTGATGTCAATGCCTCGAGTTTCGTTACGACGACGGCCTTTAGCTCCACCATCACTTTGCGTGCCGCGAGAAATAGTAACAACACGGGGGATGATGTCTCCAACGGGAGTGCTCCAAAACGTGCGCAATCGTCCGGTGCGGGCGTGTTTGCAACGGAGCTCACCGGAGATGCTGCGACAAGCTGGGACATTGCTAATAATGGCACGGAACGTTCTCCGCTCGGCCTGGAAGTCGCGGGGCTTCCCGACGGTCAATATACCGCTTACATCGTAGCCCCCTTCGGGAACTACAATTATGAACAGCGCACCTTTGCGGGTGTTGATACGGCCAATCGAAGCACCTATTCTACCTCGGATTTCACGTATCAGGATACTCTGGACATCACCACCACGGCGATGTGGGTGGAGGGAGACAACTACACCGCGGTCAATTTCACCATTACGAGTGGAAATTCCTTCTACATTCTCGTGAGCGACAACTCCGACAACGGGATATCGGATTACAATACCACGCTTTCCTCCTTGGAAATCGTTGCGGTTCCAGAACCTGCCACGTTTGCGTTCGTACTCGGGGGAATGGGTCTTTTCCTGATCTCCCGTCGCCGACGTTGATTGGACTCTTTGTAAGGGCGAGACTCAGCTAGGTGGATTGATTCAGGCACCTCCAGAAGTCGGAGATATCTCGTTCTCACAGAGTCTTCGCCGCGATCTATTCCGTGCCGAAATCGGGGCGCTTAAGCGACCCGGGCACGTGAGTTTTTTTGCGTTATACTGGAGCTGGGGAATCCGGGGGCGCTAGTGGCCCAAGGCATTATCAGTCGCGAAATGGCTTGACAGGGCAACTGTCTCAGTTGCCGCCTGATCTTCCTTTCTGTGCACCTGAGCCTCCTTGATGAATCTCAGCTTTGGAGCGGAGTCGGCCCACGATATTCGCGAGGAGCACAGCCTTTCAATCGCCGGAAACAGGTAGAGAAATAGTTGCTGTCGCCGAAGCCGCAGCCCTCGGAAACTTCACTGATCCGGTATGTGCGGGGCGATTTGCGTAGCCACTCCGCCGCCCGCTCGATGCGGTATTGAATTAGATAGTCCGAGGGACTTGTATTCATCTTCCGCTGAAACTCCCGAAAGAACGTGCGTTCAGACATGCCCGCTTGTTGGGCAAGGTCAGCAACTCGGAGCGGCTGGTGGAAGTTCTTCTCGATCCAGGCGAGAGCGCGGGTGATTCCGAGCGATGATTTTTTCGGTCCATCAGCCCGCTGTGGTGTTCGTCTCACAAGCACAGCGATGATCAACGCGAGGTAGGCTTCGGCGATAAAATCGCTGCCGGGTGCACTGCTACTGGTTTCTTCCTCAAGGCGATCAATCCAATCCTCCACTTGGCGAAGATTATCGGCGGAGAGGCGAACGCGGCGGGAGACGTCCGACTTTTGCCAGCGGCGGGGTGTTGCGTCAAAGAGCGAGTGAAATCGGGGAACGTCCGGCAAATCGCGTCCGATCCGATGAACGATGTCGTCTCGCACCAGAATGTTTACGAGATTGAGTCGGGAGGTATCTTCATATCCGTGGGACCGGCGGCTGTTAATGACCAGAACATCGCCGGTTTCGATGCGATGGCGAAAGCTGCCGGCGACATGGATCCCCGTCCCGGAACAAACGATGGCAATCTCGAAAAATTCGTGCCGGTGCGGAGGCAAGGGTGGCTGGTGAAGTTGGCGGGAAACCCGCAGATGGCCATTGTTGCGCAAAAAATCCTTACGTCTGAACAGGGGCACTGGCATGGCGGGATAATGAAGTTCTTTGGCGGAAAATACAAGGATTTGTGACTCCCGTTTTGGTATTACTTAGACGATGAAGACGAATCCTTTTGTTCAAGCGAAATGGGTGGCGGCTCCTTTCTTCGGTAGTCGGGAGGAGATGTCGCCCCCGCCTTGGCTCCGGATGAGCTTTGAGCTGGATGCGGCACCTCAATCGGCTCATTTGGCAATTACCGCGCTCGGACTGTACGATTGCGAAATCAATGGTCGAGGCATCGGTGGCCGGATATTTGCCCCCGGTTGGACGGACTACCGCAAACGCGTTCAGTATCAAGAATACGAGGTGACTTCTCATCTTCGGCAAGGTGGGAATGCGATTGGCGTGATCTTGGGGGATGGATGGTATGCCGGTCATGTCGGATGGTTTAAGCGTCAGGTTTACGGTGATCGTCCGCAGTTATTGCTTGAGCTGAAAATCACCTTGGCCGATGGATCAGAACGGGTGATCGCCAGCGGGCCGGACTGGAAGGTGAGCGAAGGGCCCATCCTTGAAAGCGACTTGCTGATGGGGGAAAGTTATGATGCGCGCCGAGAATTCACGGGTTGGTCGGAAGAGGACTTCGATGATTCCGAATGGATCGCTGCGGTGCTCAGCCACGCTCCCGGAATTGAAATTAGTCCCACCCTTGACTCCGGGGTGAGGCGGCAGGAGCGGTTGATTCCGATCTCGGATAAAAAACTGGAGGGTGAAAACCAAACCAGCCGACTTTTTGACTTTGGGCAGAATTTTTCCGGACGCATTAGACTTAAGGTCAAGGCGAGCGCGGGAACGACGCTGACGATCCGGCATGCGGAAATTCTCAATCCCGACGGTTCGCCTTACTACGAAAACCTGCGGACCGCCCGGGCGACCGATCGTTACACCTGTCGCGGGGGCGAGGAAGAAATCTGGGAGCCGCGCTTTACATTTCACGGGTTTCGCTACGCGGAAGTGGTTGGTTTACAGGAAGGGGATGCGTTGGAGATTGAAGGCGTCGTGCTTCACTCGGACACCCCCCGTACCGGCGTTTTTGCGTGCTCGAATCCGTTGCTCAATCAACTTCATCAGAATATTGTGTGGGGGCAGAAAAGCAATTTCCTGGAAGTTCCCACGGATTGCCCGCAGCGCGACGAGAGGTTGGGGTGGACTGGTGACGCGCAGGTGTTCATCCGGACCGCTTGTTTCAATATGAATGTTCGGGAGTTCTTTCATAAGTGGATGCGGGACGTGAGCGATGCGCAAAGTCCAGAGGGGGCGATCCCTCCAGTCGCTCCGCAGCCCTGCGCTTTTATCAAAGACGGGGATGATGGCGGGCCAGCATGGTCTGACGCGGCGATCATTTGTCCGTGGACGATTTATCTTTGCTACGGTGACAGCCAGATTCTGGCGGACCATTACGAGATGATGAAGCGTTACGTAGACTATCTGGTGACGGAACGCAGTAGAAATTTTATTCGCAACCATCCGGATCTGCCTGGGTTCACGGGGTTTGGAGACTGGCTCTCGCTGGAAGGGACCGATTCCAATTTTGGCGCGACGCCTCATGACCTCATCGGAACCGCTTTTCTTGCTTTTGACTTCGATCTCATGAAGCGCATTGCAACTGTCCTTGGAAAAGCCTCGGATGCCGCCCATTTCGGCGAGCAGCATGCGAAAGTAGTGGCCGCCTTTCGCCGCCGATTTGTAACCGAGGAGGGTCTGATCGCTGCCAGCACGCAGACCGCTTATGTGCTGGCACTTCATTTTGACCTGCTGCCTGTGGAGATGCGCCCGGCCGCGGCCGCCGAACTGGTGCGAAAGGTCCGGCAGAAACATTTCCATCTCGGAACGGGTTTTGTGGGAACGCCGTATTTGCTCGATGTCCTGGAAGCCGGCGGCCACCTGGACGTCGCGTACAAGTTGCTTGAGCAAGAGACGTTTCCGTCCTGGTTGTTTCCCGTGAAGAACGGAGCCACCACGATTTGGGAACGCTGGGATGGCTGGACCCCGGAAAAAGGATTCCAAAGCACCGGTATGAATTCTTTCAATCATTATGCCTATGGCGCGGTAGGCGCATGGATGGTGCGCAGCGTGGCAGGTTTGGACCTGGATCCAACGGCCCCCGGGTATCAGCGGATCATTTTTCGGCCGCGGCCGGGTGGCAGCTTGACCTGGGCCGAGGCGACACTGGATACCCCCCAGGGAAAGGTTGGCATTCGCTGGGAACTGAAGGAGGGAAATCTCTCGGTAGATCTGACGATCCCGGAAGGGGTAGAGACTGTTTTTGAAGCTCCTGATCGCTTTGCCCCTCTTGCTGAACCTCTTGGTTGCGGTCGACGGACATTTATTTTGCACCCCAAAGATTCTTGATGCACCTGCGGGATATCAGGTTCTGCAGAATGCGGGATGAGGTCCGGGATTTGTGAACTTTCAAAGCCGTTTTCACGCAGGCGATGAAACTCTCAGCCAGATCGTCTTGGGGGCTTCGGTTTTTGCTGCAAAATAGAAGGTGTTTTCCCTAACGATTGGGCAAGGTTTCTTCGTCCGGTATCGCTGGTGGATGAACCTGTTTTCAGAGGGAGTGGCGGGTTCAATGGTTGTTACCAAACGGTGTTTTTCCCTTGATTGTTTTTGTTATTAATCTGATATTTTTAGGTGATGATGGAAGAAGCCCCGCAGCAACGCCAGATCGGGTTGGATCGCAAGACGGGTTTTGCGCTGCTGGTTTCGCTGAGTTTGTTGAGCTTATTGCTTTTGTTGGTCTTAGCGCTTTCCGTTTTTCTTCGAGTTGAGGCTCAAGGGGCGGAGAGCTCGCGTAATCTGACCCTTGCCCGACAGAACGCTCTATGCGGATTGAGTGCAGCGTTCGGCGAACTTCAACGTAGCCTTGGACCGGATACGCGAGTCAATGCTCGGACGCAAATAATTGCCCGGGATGAGCGAATGGATATTTCCGATTCGGATCTTCCCTCTGCGGATTCCCCGAAGGCATGGTGGGTGGGCGTGGTTGATTCCGATGGAGAGAGTAGTTTTCAGCGAAGCACCGGAGAAACTCCGGTAGTTTGGCTGGTGTCGGGGCTGAAGAAGAACGGTACCAATGCTCTGACGGATTCAGACCCATTTCAGGAGAGTGGAGCGATATCACTTTTTGCTGACGGAAGCATCGATCTCACTCTTCTGACGGATGGCGAACCGATTCAAGGAGGGAGGGTTCCGATTCGATTTTCGGGTTCCGATACCGCTTTGGGATCGTATGCATGGATTGTCGATGATGAAGGTGCCAAAGCTCAGATAGCGTTTCAGGATCCCTTGGATGGCGGCCTGGCCGAACCACTGGGCGGGGGCGTTTTGCCGGGCGCGTTTGATCTGGCCATTCTGGAAGGGATGGATGGCCTCTCCGGTATTCTTCTCGAAGATTTGAATTCCCTGATTTCTTTGGCTCAACTGTCGGTTTTGGGTGCCGACCGTGATGTTGCCTTAGGTAAGCGATTTGACTACACGACACAGTCTCTTGGGGTGCTGGCAGATGTTCGGAATGGAGGTCTAAAGCGTGACCTGACGATCGCTTTCGAACGTCAGGCCGTGTTTGAT
The DNA here is from genome assembly GCF_014230055.1 of Puniceicoccus vermicola. Taxonomy (NCBI): domain Bacteria; kingdom Pseudomonadati; phylum Verrucomicrobiota; class Opitutia; order Puniceicoccales; family Puniceicoccaceae; genus Puniceicoccus; species Puniceicoccus vermicola. The sequence goes on from NZ_JACHVA010000106.1 coordinate 28,702, forward strand.
GAGGTCTTTGACGAATTCGCGGGAGGGCGTCCCAAATTAACTACCGCGGCTCTTACCGGAGATCCGAGACGGCAACGGGTGCTGATGGACCGGGAGAAGTTAAGCGCCTCGAATGACCTACTCCGGGGCGGTTACATTCATTGGGAAGTGTTCAAGGACTACTACAACCTTAAGCGCTTCATTATGAATTTGATGGACCCAGTGACCGGACAAAATGTGGCCTCTCTGGATCCAACCTTGTTCGCCATTGATGGTTTGAAAGTGCCATCTCGACCGGAGTGGCCCAAGGTGAAATTTTACGGAGGCGGACTCGGGCCTCATGACATGGCTGCCGATCCCGGAAAATATCATCCAGAGCATCCTTACGGTGATTTTCTCGTTGCTGCTACCGAGTATGGGGATGATGTCACTTTTCTCAGAGGGAGTGAGAGTGGATTTTCTGTAGAGAGCCTTCCCCGCCGATTGGGGTTGCCGAGGCGTGCGAACGAATATCGGCATTCCCCAATTACTCCGGTGTTATCCCTTCTGCAGGTAAACTCCTGGTTGGAAAAATGGCGGGATAATCCGGACAATCCAGAGAATATAGACCTTCAGTCAAAGGTGCAGGTGTGGAGCTCGTTCTATAATCCTTACAACATCGGAATCGACATGACCTCCAATTATGTGGAGGGAAGCACGTTGATGAAACCGATCCGAGGGCCGTTTCTGATGAATTATCCGGGTGTGCAGATGAATTTCGGAGGCGAGTTAACTGAGTCTGTGGAAAGTATTTTTGCCATTGTGGACCCGGTCGGTGATCGGAGCTATTACGCTTCCTTTAACGCGCTGGAAAATGGCGCCAATGTCGGTTATTATAATCTGTCTTCTTACTCGGAGGAGCCCGTTCTCCTGAATCCGGGGCGGAGCCATGTCTTGGCTAGGGCAGAAGACATCGCTTCGGCGGGGAGTCCAATGTATTCTGGATACACTGACGATGTGGCTGATCAAGCCTTGTACGGGATTTGGAACAATATTTATGACGTCAGCCGCGATCCACAGGTATTCGAAGCCAGTGTAGTTTGGGCGAGCCCCGCTCTGATGCATGGACTTCATTTTCACGCGAATCCTGTTCCAAAGGTTATGAACGCCAATGGTGATGTCATTGCGCGTTTTGAGCCGTCAGCAGCGCAGGTGCTTTTTGCACCGTTTGCCTGGGACCGGATTCTTTGGACATACGCACGAGAGGACGGCAAAGATCCCGAAGGGAAGAGAGCTTTAAAGATTTTGCGAGGAGATGTTCCGAGGCCCGGGAAGAAACTGAGAACTACGGGTCCAGTATTGCCGAGCCGCAATGTGGTGTTGAGCGCGGAAATGAGATTGCGCACGACGAAGGAGCCTGGAGAGTCGGTGCCGCTTCTTGCTGCGGCGAATGTTCGGGCGATGTGGTGCAATCCCCGCTGGGATTACGGGATTAGCTCTTCAACGGACTCGCCGATCTTGGCGGCTTATAGTATTGAGAACGAAGGCGAGACTTACGAACCCCGGGTGCAAATGAAGCCCGGAAATAATGGCCGTGGCTACTCCTACTGGGGGTCCGGAAACGGCCCTGCGGATGGTTATGACCGGGTGATTCTCTTCGACGTGCCGCGCGTCGACCTGGTTTCGCTCGGGCAGTTGCAGCATGCAAACGCCGGACGCTTTAGTTACGAGCCGTCTTATATTGTCGGCAACTCGTACCCGAATCCCCGGATCAAGCCACTGGATCAATGGCGGGCGAGCGTGACCGATCAGTTTAGCGGTTTCGATACGGGTCTGGACGAGGATGAAAACTGGGGAATCAGTGGATCGTTCAATCTCTATGACGCGTCGTATCTGGTCAATGAACACCTTTGGGATAGCTTCATCTTTACGACGATCCCGCAGGTCGCCGACAACTACGGTGAGACGGGAATCGAGCCGTCCTTCGAAGAGTTGCTGAGCGGCGAGGCCTCTTTGCCCAATCCCCGTTTTAAGCCCTACACTCCGGGCGATTCCCAATTCACTGCGGAGGTGCTCCAGGATGTTGGCGACGAGGAGTCCGGAAGCTTCTTTCACAACGCGGGTCATCTCATGGTTGAAGGGATGTTCAATGTGAACTCGACCTCGGTCGATGCGTGGGAAGCTTTTCTTTCCGGCACGCACAAACTGCCGGTCCAGAAGCTCACCGAGAATGGTCAGATCGCCGATTTTTGGTCTTCAAGCGAAATCGAGGGAGTGCGGTTCCCCCGGGTGCAGATGGTAATGGATAATACCAGCCCGGAGAGTCCGGCAGGGGAGGGGAACGATAGTTTCTGGATCGGCTTCCGCACGCTGAAGCAGGAAGAGGTGCGGCGCTTGGCCGAAGAGATCGTCGTGGAAGTCCGCAAGCGGGGTCCATTTCTGAGCTTGGGCGACTTCGTCAATCGGAAGTTGGAGGACGGCGAGCTGGGAGAGGCGGGTGCGCTACAGGCGGCGATTGATCGGACGATCAACATCAGCATAGACGGGGATATCGCTGAGGAGGCCACGAATCCCTCCGTCCCCGGGCAAATGTCGCAGGCCGCCGGTTTTCCCGGCTATCTGCAGCAAGGAGATATCCTGCAGGCGCTGTCCCCGTATATGACGGTGCGCTCGGACACGTTCACGGTAAGAGTCTACGGTGATAGGGTGTCGCCCGTGACCG
>NZ_JACHVA010000107.1 GCF_014230055.1 Puniceicoccus vermicola
CTGGTTTCGCTCGGGCAGTTGCAGCATGCAAACGCCGGACGCTTTAGTTACGAGCCGTCTTATATTGTCGGCAACTCGTACCCGAATCCCCGGATCAAGCCACTGGATCAATGGCGGGCGAGCGTGACCGATCAGTTTAGCGGTTTCGATACGGGTCTGGACGAGGATGAAAACTGGGGAATCAGTGGATCGTTCAATCTCTATGACGCGTCGTATCTGGTCAATGAACACCTTTGGGATAGCTTCATCTTTACGACGATCCCGCAGGTCGCCGACAACTACGGTGAGACGGGAATCGAGCCGTCCTTCGAAGAGTTGCTGAGCGGCGAGGCCTCTTTGCCCAATCCCCGTTTTAAGCCCTACACTCCGGGCGATTCCCAATTCACTGCGGAGGTGCTCCAGGATGTTGGCGACGAGGAGTCCGGAAGCTTCTTTCACAACGCGGGTCATCTCATGGTTGAAGGGATGTTCAATGTGAACTCGACCTCGGTCGATGCGTGGGAAGCTTTTCTTTCCGGCACGCACAAACTGCCGGTCCAGAAGCTCACCGAGAATGGTCAGATCGCCGATTTTTGGTCTTCAAGCGAAATCGAGGGAGTGCGGTTCCCCCGGGTGCAGATGGTAATGGATAATACCAGCCCGGAGAGTCCGGCAGGGGAGGGGAACGATAGTTTCTGGATCGGCTTCCGCACGCTGAAGCAGGAAGAGGTGCGGCGCTTGGCCGAAGAGATCGTCGTGGAAGTCCGCAAGCGGGGTCCATTTCTGAGCTTGGGCGACTTCGTCAATCGGAAGTTGGAGGACGGCGAGCTGGGAGAGGCGGGTGCGCTACAGGCGGCGATTGATCGGACGATCAACATCAGCATAGACGGGGATATCGCTGAGGAGGCCACGAATCCCTCCGTCCCCGGGCAAATGTCGCAGGCCGCCGGTTTTCCCGGCTATCTGCAGCAAGGAGATATCCTGCAGGCGCTGTCCCCGTATATGACGGTGCGCTCGGACACGTTCACGGTAAGAGTCTACGGTGATAGGGTGTCGCCCGTGACCGGTGAAGTGGTCTCACGCGCGTGGTGCGAGGCGACGGTGCAGCGGTTCCCTGACCCGGTGCTGACCGAGGAGGCGGCGAGCGAAGAGGACTACCGGGCGGAACTCGTGGATCCTACGAGTCCATTCGGTCGCCAGTTTCGCATTACGAGGTTTCGCTGGTTGAATCCCGACGAGGTTTGAAATTCTTTAGCTACTGATACTGATTCCTAATGAAATCTTTCTATTTGATCTTGGTCGCCTGTGCTGCGTTGGTTCAGGTTTCCGCACAGGAACAAACAATTGAAGTGCGATCCTTGGCGTTGAGCCGGAATGATCAGTTGCCTGAGGTGTTTCTTCGAGAGGATGCCGAGTTTCATCCAATCTCGTTTTCCCACTATCAACCGTCCAAACCCGTGACAGTGAGCGCGACCAGTCCATTGCCTTTGTTCAAGCGCCTGCCAATGGCAAATGAGGGTCTCCCTCCCGTGGTTGCCAGGGTGCCTTTGCCGAAGGATGCCGAGGACATTTTGTTGCTCGGCTGGATGAATGGGGAACGTCCCCGGTATGTAGCCCTGGCGAATAATCTCACTTCGGCAAGCGCGCGGGATTGGTTGCTAATCAATACCACAAACAGGAGAGTCGCTTTCCGTTTGGGAAAAGACTCGAAACCGGTTCTGGTCGATTCAGGGCAAACATTACGCTATGAAATCGACGTCGACCTGAACAAGGGAGCCGCGGCGCTTGCGGTTGCCGAGACGGAGACCGATGGTTGGCAGATTTTCTACTCAACCTATTTGCCAGTGTTTGAGGGCTCTCGGACGATGTTGTTGTTCGTTCAAGATGACGAGAAAATCCGGGTTCGGGAAATTACGAGCCAGGTTGAGTGAGGGGATTCAATCGAGAAATGGTGTCCAGCTTCTCATCGAATCGAGTGATTTGTTCGTTTCTGGAAAGGGTGGGCGATTCCTTCAGCCCAAATGGGGGGATGATTGGATCGGTCAAGAAGGCAAGGTCGTGGATACAGGCTTTTGCGAGGACTGAAGTGACCATAGCTTTGTTTGGGGGAAAGGCATCTAAGCCCAGTTGAACAAATTTTCGCCATTATTGCGCCTATCCCAAAGAGATATCCGGTGCTCGAAGTTCCCTTCAGATTATATGAGTATTTGAAGAGAGAGCGTCATACAAAAACGGGAAGGTAAATTTTATTTGCAACCGGTATTAAAGTGGTATTTTTCTTCTGGGAGCGATAAATATGTAGATTTATGAAAGGTTTCGAAAACGCACGTTTCTCCTGTATTAGTTCCGGGCTGGTCCGGATGGAATACGATCCGGAGGGTCGTTTTGAAGATCGCAAGAGTGTCCGAGCGTTAGCGCGGCCCGAGGCGATCCCTTTTTTGGAGGAGGAAGTGCGTGATGACGGAACGCTGCTTCTGCGAACGGAAAAGCTCGAAATTCATTACAAACCTGACGGGAGGCCCTTTCACTCCGGCAATTTGAAAGTGCATCATCCGCATAGCGGCGACCTGATTTGGACGCCTGGACAAGTCGATGAGGAGAATCTGGGAGGGGCCCATATGTCGATGGATGCCGTTCAACGAGGCATAATCGCCGAAGGGGTTCATCCCGCTACGGATGCCTATCATGTAAACGATCACATGTTCTGTTTGTGGGCCTATAAAGGCTGGGGCATCGAAGCGGCGAACTATGATGCGAGCGGCAGTCTCGAGCAGGTGATTGCGGAGAACAAAGACGAAGATCTGCCGGCCGGTATTCTCAAATTGCTTCAGGAACGGAGAAAATATCCCCCGGGTATCCTCAGTCGCGCTGGCTATTTCCTCTATAACGATAGTGAGCAGCCGGTAATCGATCCGGAAACCAACTGGTTGACGCCGCGCGGAGCCGGGGACGAGGCATTGGACCTTTACCTTTTTGTCTATGGAAATGACTTCAAGGAGGCTCTTGCCGACTACATTGCACTCTTCGGCCCCGCTCCCATGCCTCCCCGGTACAGCTTAGGGCTTTGGTACTCGCGGTACCCGACCTTCAATCGAGAGGGTCTTGAAGAGTTGATTTCCGAGTTCTCAAAGCGTGATTTGCCGCTGGACGTGTTGGTGTTGGATCTCGAATGGCATCAACACGGCTGGATTGGCTGGGACTGGGACGAGAGCCATATCCCCAACCCGAAACAGTTTCTCGATGAACTTCACGCTCAAAGTATTTACACAACGCTCAATCTCCACCCCAAAGGCGTCCCGATCGCGGACAGTCGTTACCAGGATTTTATCGATGCGGCGGGAATCGATCCTGTTGTAGAGGAACGTCCGGACGGAGTGAAATTTGCCGGAAACTATGAGTTGACCGAGGAACGACACGCTGCGGCATTTATGGATGTACTGCACAAACCCATTCAGGAGGATGGTGTCGACTTCTGGTGGATTGACGGACCGGGGCCCGGGGATGAGGATCTCATCTGCCCTCAGTTCTGGACCAATGAGGTCTTTTTTCGGCATATAAAAGAGAATTCACCCGAGAGGCGTCCGATGATCTATTCTCGGAGTGCGGGATTGGGGTCACACCGCTATCCGTTCTACTTTACCGGCGATACCTTGTGCCAGTTCGAGGTGCTCGAGAGTCAGGTGGAGTATACCCTGCGGGCCGGTCACATCGGGCAATCGATGATGACCCATGATATCGGGGGGCATAAATCCTCGGGATATTACCTCGATCTCGAGCTCTACCTGCGGTGGTTGCAGTGGGGGGTCATGAGTCCGGTTTGTCGATTGCATTCCAGTTACGGTGGCGAGCGCCGCCCCTGGAAGTATGAAAGCGAACTCTGCGAAATCGCCTTCGCCAAAGCGATTCGCTGGCGCATGGAACTGCTGCCTTACTTTTACACCCTCACGTGGGAGAGTTCGCAGACAGGACTTCCGCTTTGTCGAAGTAATCCCTTGGAGGCGCCTGACTGGGAGGAGGGCTATTCGATTTGGGATAGTTATTTCCTAGGTGACCGTATTTACTGTGCGCCCATCGTTACCCCCGGTAGCTGGCGCGATCTACACCTGCCCCCGGGCGAGTGGGTACACATGCTTACAGGCGAATCCTTCACTGGCGACCAGCCTCGGCGCCTTATTTGTGAATTGGACATCTTCCCGGTCTTTGTTCGCAAGGGCAGTATCGTTGTCAAACAAGACTACAGCTTGCGCGCGGGCTTTCTGCCACGCACCCTCTGCGTCGAGCTTCATCCCGCCGGTCCGGGGCATCGTGATACGTTCACACTCTACTTGGACGACGGGATAAGCTGCCGCCATGAGCAAGGGCATTACAACCTCATCGAATTCAGATCCGAGGAAACTGAACAGGGCGTTGCGGTGAATTGGAAATGCGTTCACCGATCTACTGACGTCCCGATGCCCGAACAGATTGTCATCAAAGTCCACGGGGAGTCTCTGAGCCTTGCCGGGGTCGAAGGGGGGCAATCGCTGGATGTAGCCGACGAATCGACAGCAGATGAGAGTGTTTTCCGAATCGAGATGAATGAAATTAGCGAAGCAGAGTCCGTTATAACAATGGCTCGCGGACAGAAGGGATAGAGCCAATGAAGAAATTTCCGAAAGATTTTATCTGGGGCGTTGCCGCCGCCAGCTATCAGATCGAGGGCGGCGTCAATGTAGACGACCGTGGTGAAAGTGTGTGGGATGCCTTTTGCCGATGGGAAGGGAAAGTGGATAACGGAGACACGGGTGAGATCGCTTGTGATCACTACAACCGGTATTCCGACGATGTGAAAATCATAAGGCAAATCGGAGCCCAGGCCTATCGCCTGTCGATCTCCTGGCCGCGGATTCTTCCGGAGGGCACGGGTCGGCTAAACCAGAAGGGGATCGATTTTTACGATAAGGTGATCGATGCCTGCCTTGCCGCCAATATAACGCCATGGGTCACGTTGTTCCATTGGGATTATCCGTTGGAACTCTATTACCGGGGCGGTTGGTTGAACCGTGAAAGCGTTAACTGGTTTGCGGACTATACGGAAGTGATTGTCGATCGATTTTCGGATCGAGTTCAGAGTTGGATGACCCTGAATGAGCCGCAGTGTTTCATTTGGCTGGGACATGGAACCGGTACTCATGCCCCCGGCCTTCAACTCGATATTTCGGATCAATTGCGGGTGACTCACCATGCGCTGATGGCACACGGGAAGGCCACGCAGGTGATTCGGGCCAAGGCAAAGACCACGCCTTCCGTCGGCTGGGCTCCTGTTGGGGTGGTTCGTTATCCGGCTACCGAAGCACCTGAGGATATCGAAGCGGCACGCCGCGCCATGTTCGGTATGTCGGGGACCCATCTGTGGACAAACGCCTGGTTTGGCGACCCGGTTATCCTCGGACATTACCCTGAAGATGGGCTGAGACAGTTCGGGAAGGCAATGCCTCGGTATCACGACGCTGATTTGGAAGTAATGAATCAGCCATTAGACTTCTATGGGGCCAATATCTACAACGGACTGACGGTTCGGGCGAGTGAGGACGCTCCTTTCGAGGAAATGAAGCGCAAGCCTGGCTTTCCTCTGACGATGTATGAGTGGCCAGTCGAGCCTCAGTCTCTCTATTGGGGGCCCAAATTGCTACAGGAACGTTATCAGTTGCCGATTGTGATTACGGAGAACGGTCTAGCCTCAATGGACTGGGTCTGCGAAGACGGGAAGGTTCATGACCCGCAGCGCATCGATTTCCTGTCGCGCTATCTCAAGCAACTTCATCGCGCCATCGAAGATGGTGTCGATGTGCGGGCCTATTTTCAGTGGTCTTTTCTGGATAACCTTGAATGGAACTTCGGCTATAAATATCGACTTGGATTGACCTATGTTGACTATGCGACGCAGGAGCGGACCCTGAAGGATTCTGCGTTCTGGTATCAAAATGTGATCCGCTCGAATGGGCTGATATAGCGGAAGCCTTCACCGATGGATAAATTTGGGGCAGAACCGTATCCAGAATCAGGCGAAAGGATCACTCCACTGCTGCTGAACCGTCGAATTTACTTCTTTGTAGTGGGTGAGTCCCGCCCGTTCAAGGTAGGTCCATCCCGTCAGAAACTCGTCGCCCATTTCGTCTAATCGTGCCTGGAGACGCTTCTCCATCTTGGCCTGGAGAGCGGCGTGCTCCGGTGAGCCGATCAGGTTGTTCATTTGGTAGGGATCGATTTGGTTGTCGTAGAGCAACCAAGGGCCGTCGCTGTTACGAACGTAGGTGTTGCGAGATGAGCGTAGTCCGCGATAGGCTTTCATGCCGTTGTGTAGAATTTCGGTAAACTCGGCCGTGATAGTGAGGAAAGCTGCCTCATCGCCGGTGGGCTGTTCTTCGCCGCGGATGAAAGGCGACCAGTCTCTGCCTTCAACGCTTTCTGGGATCGGCAGGTCGCATAGTCCCAGCAGAGTGGGCATGATATCGGGTGCATCGATGGGTACGGATAGCTCCGATCCCTTCGTTTGTGGCTGGTCTGGCCACCGCAATAGGAAGGGAACACGCACCGACTCATCCCAGGGGAAGAGCTTGGTCTTCAGACCCTGACTCTGGCGCATGTCGCCGTGGTCTGCGGCGAATACGAAAATGGTGTTGTCCGCGATATCGGACTTGTCGATAGCATCCCTTACGGTGGCGAAAGCATCGTCCAGGGCGGCGATGTGGGCATAGTAGCCGCGAAGCTCCGCCTCGGCTTTTTCGCGGAGATGGGACGGAACATTCGGGCGCAGTACGATTTCCCGATTCTTGTAATAGTCTCGATACTTCTCCGGGGCGGTGTGCAGCGGGAAGTGAGGAGGTCCCCACGAAAGCATGAGCAGAAAGGGTTGGTCGTCTTGGGCATGATCAGCGATGTAGTTGGCGGCGTCTTGACTCTGGGCAAACGCGTCATAGCCCTCCCATCGCCGAGGAGTCGGGTCTTCGTTGAAGAAGTAAGGGGAATCGTTGTAGTCGTGGTTGCATTCGAAGCCTTTCCAATACTCAAAGCCCAATTGGTATTCTCGTGGAACGCGCACCTCTCGTCTCCCCAAATGGCCGTCCGGGCTGCCGTAGACGTGCCACTTGCCGATATAGGCAGTTTGGTAGCCGCCGTCGTTGAAGGCCCGGGCTATCGAATAAGCGTTTGGATCCAGTTCGACGTCATTGATGATCACGCCGTGGGTAAGCGGATACTGTCCAGTAAGGAGGCTTGCCCGGTATGGGCAACAGACAGGGCAACCGGCAGTTGCGTTTGTGAAGTTGATCGATTCAGCCGCAAAGCGATCAAGATGGGGGGTGCGGCAGTTGGGGTCGCCGGCATAGCCGGTTGCCTGGCCGCGCCATTCGTCGGCGAAGATGAAAACAATATTTGGTCGTTCGTCGGTCATAGATTGTAGATCGGTTGCCTTTGTGTCGGGAGCAGAAAAATGCATGTAAATGGGACGTTCGGAATCTTTTTGAAACTCTCTGCGGGCTTTCCGCTCGAGCACCCGCTTTTAGTGGCTTGATTCTCTCGATCCTCCATCTCAGGAGAAAATGTATCGGAGTGCTGTCATTTGAGGAGTGCGTCTCATCGTGTTTGACAAATGCGAATTAAGATATGAAAGTGATATATTATCGCCCTGTCCATTGAGAATTTCGACAAATGACTTCAATAGATCACCTGCCGTTAGCCCGAAGAAACCTGTAAAGATGGAGCGTGAGAGAAGAAAGTTCAGCGCCGTTGAGGAAATCGTATGATGGATGGTCCAAATTCGAATCATTTTCCGGTCATATCGTTTTTGCGTAGATGAAATCCATAGAGTTCAGAAGAGGAAGCTGGCTGAAAATGGCGGAAGACAGTAAGCCGAAATTATTTCACAAGGAATTGGAGCCTAAGGCGATCGTTCGCCCTGTTGAAATTTCCACTGCGTTTCAGGGATGTAAGATGGAGGTGGTTGAGATCTTCCGGTCGGGAGAATTGGATATTTGCCTCGGTTTGGATGATGAGGTGATCGTCGATTTTGGTCATCATTTGGTCGGTTACGTGGAATTCTCTTTTCACGTGAACGATCAGCCGACGGATTCCCCGTACGGAATTCAATTTGTTTTTGGTGAAGTTCCTTCGGAAGTAGCCGGTGATTTGGAGGATTACCAGGGGAGTCTTAGTCGCACCTGGATGCAGGAAGAGCGATGCACCATCGACTATCCCTCGGGAAAATTTCAGTTACCCCGCCGGTACGCATTTCGCTATCTTAAAATCAGAAGAATTGCGGGTCCAAAATGGCATCCTTTGTATGTTTCAGCGATTCGCTGTCGCACGGTTACTAGTGCGGATTTTTCAAGAGTGTTCCCTCTGAGAGGTGACGATTCGGAACTTTTGAATCTCGATCAAGTTAGTTTGAGAACGTTGGGAAATTGCATGCAGACTGTTTTCGAGGACGGCCCTAAGCGTGACCGACGCTTGTGGATCGGGGATCTACGGTTGCAGGCATTGAGCAATTACATGACCTTTGGGCAGAACCATTTGGTGAAGCGTTGCCTTTATCTGTTCGCAGCTGTGGTCAATGACAGAGGGCAAGTTCCGTCTAGTCTTTTTGAGTTTCCCACGCCTCATGCCAGCAATGATTATATTGTCGATTACACCGCCCTTTATCCGGTCATCTTATCGGAATATTTCGATGCGACGGGCGATAAGGAAACCGTTCGTGATCTGCAAGAAATCGCCTTTTACCAGCTAGATGTCGTTTTGAATCATGTAGACGAAGAGGGACTCGTTCACTTGCCGGAGAACCAATGGTCCTTTATCGATTGGTGCGACGGTCTGCATAAGCAGGCCGCCATGCAGGGCCTCTTTATTTTTGCGTTGAATTCATGTCTGCGATTTGCCGGTAAATTGCGGTTGTCGGAGCGTGTGAATCAGTTGGAATTGATTCGTGATAAAATGATCAGCGCGGCGGTAAAGCATTTCTATGGCAAAGAGAAGACGCTTTGGTTGAGCGGTCCAGAGGGACAGGTGTCTTTCGCCAGTTGGGCATGGATGACCTTGGCGGGGGTATTGCCTCCGGAACAATCCGCTTTATCGTACAAGGCTCTTTGGGTGGAAGAGGGGGTCGTTCGCCCGAAAGGTCCGTATTTGTACCATTATGTTGTGGATGCTCTCTTTCAGTGCGGCTTGGAAAACGAGGCTCTTCTGTTATTGAAAGAATATTGGGGTGGGATGCTAGCGAAAGATGCGACTACTTTCTGGGAAGTTTATTCTCCCGAGGACGACAAGCTTTCACCCTATAAAGACTATCGTGTCAATAGCTACTGTCATGCCTGGAGCTGCACCCCGTCTTATTTTATTCGCCGCGATGCGGTTCGTTGACAGGGCTCTGCCCAGAGGACCGTTTCTAGTGGTTCATCGCACTCTTGCTGTCTCCTTTTCCCAGCGTTGATGAGTGCTGTATCTTTATGAATACAAGCGACCTGAAAGTTGATAGCGCTCCTGACGGAAAATGGTGGAAAGATGTAGTCGTCTACCAAATTTACCCTCGTAGCTTTATGGATAGTAATGGCGATGGGATCGGTGATTTGCCCGGTATTACCTCCCGCCTTGATTACCTCCGTGATTTGGGCGTCGACGTACTCTGGCTCTCGCCTGTCTACGATTCACCCAACGTAGACAACGGATATGATATCGCTGATTATCGGGCGATTATGAAAGAGTTTGGCACAATGGAGGATTTTGATGCCATGCTTGATTCGATCCATTCCCGCGGGATGAGGCTCATCATGGATCTGGTAGTGAATCACACCAGTGATCAACACCGCTGGTTCCAGGAAGCTCGATCCTCTCGGGACAATCCCTTCCGAGACTATTATATTTGGCGCGACCCGGCTCCCGATGGCGCGCCCCCGAATAACTGGAAGGCGGAATTTGAAGGGCCTGCCTGGACTCTGGATGAGAAGACTGGACAATACTACCTCCACCTTTTTGCCCCTCAGCAGCCCGACCTGAATTGGGAGAATGCCGCGCTTCGTCGAGAGGTGTTCGATATGATGCGATGGTGGTTCGAGAAAGGAATCGACGGATTTCGTATGGACGTCATCAATCGTATTGCCAAGGCACCGGGATTGCCGAATGCGCCTCTTCCGGAGGATAGCGTTCCCGGAACTTTGGTTCGCCCCGGTGCGTTGGCCATAGGGCATGAGAACGTGCATCCATTCTTGCAGGAAATGCGTCGAGAGGTTCTCGACCATTTTGATGTTTTAACCGTAGGAGAGTGTCACAGGGTCGACCATGAAACCGGTCCCCTGTACGTGAATCGAGACCGTCGAGAACTGGATAGCATATTTCAGTTCGATATCATGTGGTATTTTCAGAATGGCTACATAGGGGAGGGCTTTCGTCGTATTGAAGCCTGGTATGAGAATTGTGGTGAATGCGGTTGGACAACCATAACCTTTAATAATCACGATTCACGTCGTCAGGTATCCGCACTGGGCGATGATGGAGCCTGGCGAAAGGAGAGTGCAACTTGTATAGCAGCCCTTCTTCTCTGCGCCCCGGGAACGCCTTACATGCTTCAGGGTGAGGAAATTGGAATGACCGATGTGCGTTTTTCATCGATTGATGATTACAACGATATCTCAACGGTAAACCGATATAAAGAGCTCCGTGCGAGTGGCTTACCGCCATCCGACGCCCTGAGAGAGGTGCAGACGACGAGTCGTGATAACGGACGGACGCCTATGCAATGGGACAGTGTTCCGGGTGGCGGTTTCGCGACCGGCGTGCCCTGGCTCAAGCTCAATCCGAACCATACCACGATCAACGTAAAGGAGGCCCTCAGTGATCCCGGGTCGGTGTTGAATTGGTATCGAAAGTTGTTGGCTTTGCGCCGCCAAATCCCGGCACTTCGCCGCGGTCACTTTCGGTTGTTGGAAACGGGAGTAGAAAATGTGTACGCGTTTCGTCGGAAGCTTGAGGACACTTCGGTTGCCGTTCTTTTCAATTGGAAGGGGACCGAAACCATACTGCCCTCAGAAGCGTTCAGGATTCTCTCATCGGAATCTTTCGTATCGAATGTCGTTGGTGGCGACACAGGCAAGCTTCTCCCTTGGGAGGTTCGAATCTATCTGGAAAAGGGCACTGATCGGGGTTGCTTTTCTTCGTAAGCATCAAACGAAAGCGTCCACGAATGCTTCAATAGTCACCGGTTCTTAGTATCATGGGGATTCTGACGTTTGTGACGGATTCACCCGCATGCTGTTGATCAAGTTTGGCGATGAGTTCACGGGCGAGCTCTTCGCCGTTGAATACAACGGAATCGACCGGAATCGGGCAGAGTAGGCCAACCCCTTTGTTGCGATGGATGACGATTTTGAGTTCTTCCGGGACGTCGATCTGCAACTCTTTGATCGCCATGCATACTCCGGGCACCATGTTGTCGGGAAATATGAGGATACCTTCGGGTTTGCGGGGCTGTTTCCACAATCGGTGGAATGCGTGGTATCCGATTTCATCACGAGGGCCTTGTAGGTATTGTTCGTCCTCGATTGAGGCAGGTGTAATGGGTTCGAGATCAAGGGAGCGAGCGATTTTATCGAAGGACTCGTTTACCGACGAAGTGGACTCTAGAGGACCGGGGAGATTTGCGACGGTATGAGCACCTCTCTTCTTAAGTTGTTGAAGAGCTTGCCTGCACAAGTCGTCAAAATCGAAGTGAACGGCCTGGGTGTGGTCTTTTGGCGTCATCATTGACGTGGGCACTCCGAGTTGAGGGAGCCAGCTGATATGGTCAGAAGATAGCATGGCTCCGATTACCGCTTGAATCTCGTTGTTCTGAATGGCCCGGACCAGTTTTGGGAAAGGCTTGCTTTGTTCGCTGCGGTGTCGGTTGTCCATAATCAGATGGACTTCGATTCCTCGACTCTCGAGTTGTTGGTACAATTGGGTGCAGAGAGCCTGGAAAAACGCACCACCTGTGGAAAGGAGAGTGCCGAAATACAGGCCGACGGAGGTGAGTCGGATTTTGTTGCCGAGGACGAAGGTCCCCCGCCAGGGAATCCGCTCGATCAGGCCCTCCCTTGCGAGTGGCGCAAGGGCTTCCTGAATCGAAAAGACGCTTGTGCCGATATCGTTGGCCAAGTCGCGCACTGCCGGGAGTCGGGAACCAACGGGAAGGTCTCCGGATAGAATGAGGCCGCGAACCTGCTCGGTGACTTGGCGGTAGGTCGGCTCATTGGCATCGATTTTGATTTTGCTGGCCGGATGGTCTTTCATTGATTCTGGTGACAGTAGTTTTTAGGCAGTAATGATTACTATGCCAGAAAAAATTCTTCGATTGGAGCGATTCGGTAGAATAAAAAATCTATAAAATACTGAAAACTAGAAAGATAATCATAATATGGATGAGAGTATGTTTCGTTCGAAGATAATGTGAGAATTGGTCTTTACAGGATCCGCGCAAACTGTAAGGCTTACTATGCGTTGGAGGTTTTGCTCCAGCTGTAACGTATGAAAAATTTTCTCTTCAGCGATAACTCCATAGCCCATTTATCCCTGATAAATGGTTCTCGCACCATCGATCCGGTTCGCGTCGTGCAGGTTGGGGTGGAGAATTTTGGCCGACATCGCAGGAACACGCTCCGAGAGAGTGGACTGTTTCGGCTGGAAGCCGTCTATGATTGGGATCAGGAGGCTTGCCGTTTGGCAGGTCGGGAAGAGGGTTGTTCGGTTGCTAATAGCTATGAGGAGCTGTTGGAGACGGCTGGAGTCGAGGCAGTCGTGATTTCAACAGGTGCTTTGCATCACGCGGCTCAAATTGAGTCGGCTGCACGCAAAGGGCTACATGTTTTCGTGGAGAAGCCGGTCTGTGCCACTCCGGAAGAAGCGGATGGGTTGCTCCAACTGGAGAAAGAAACTGGAGTGATTATCGGTGTGGGTCATGTCGCTCACTATTCGAGTGAGATGTCATTGGTCACGAAGAGAATGATCGAATCGGGTGAGTTGGGCACGATTGCATCCTTCCAGAAAACGACCGCTGACCATGGAGGGCTTACGATTCGACCGGGCGACTGGAGAGGGGATCCAGAGAAGAATCCAGGAGGCATTTTGTTTCAATGCGGCGTCCATGGATTTCATGAATTGATGTTCTATTTTGGACCTGTGCGTGAAGTCTATGCAACGATGCGGTACGATGTACATACGACACAAACCGCCGATGTAGCCATCTGCCATCTGAAGTTTGAATCCGGGCTGGTAGGAACTCTGAGTGCCTTTCATGTTACCCCTTACAAGCATTCCCTTCAGATTTACGGCACGGGTGCCAATCTCTATCGGGAGGACCGCTTTTTCGATGAAGGCTCTGTTTTGCAAATGCAGAAGGCACGGATGGATGGAGGCAAGGAACCCGTTGAAGAAGTATCGGTGCCGGCCGGCAGCGAGGTGTCGGGCAATTTAGTAAATTTTTTCCGAGCAATTCGGGAATCCACGCCGGTTTACCCCTCTCTGCGGGATGGTTTGAGCGCACTGCGGATCGTATTCGCCGCCGAGCAATCCGCGCGTACCGGTATGCCGGTGGTTCTCGGAGATGGATGACTCAGAACCTTTCATCGACCTCCGCCTAGCCCAGTTAAAAGAAGCCATCCAGGACATCCACAATCAAAATCCCACTCCATCATCTCATGCTTTTCCGATTCCTCACTTCGTTGTCTCTCTGTCTCACGCTCACTCCGGCTTTTGCCCAGTTAACGATCCCTTATTTTCTCGAAAAGGACAGCCGGGTGTCCCTGGCGATCTACGACTCTGAGGGAAAAATGGTGCGCACTCTGCGGAATGCGGACCCGCAACCAGCCGGCGCGAACACCGTTTTCTGGGATGGGCTCGACCCCGATGGCCACGCCGTCCCGGCGGGCGACTACACTTGGAAACTCCTTTCCACCCAGGGCATGAAGGCCGAGTTCCTCGTAAATCTCGGCGTCAGCACCGGAATCGATTTCTGGGTCGGCCAGCACGGCGGTCCCGCCTGTCTCGCCGTCGATGGAGATTCTTTCTACGTCGCCGGGAAACCGGAAGGCGTCCCGATGCTGATCAAAGCAAAATTGTCCGGCGGCAGTGAATACTTCATCGACCAGTTAGAAACCACGGCTCCCGAAGCAATCTGCGTCGATAACGGCAAAGTCCACGCCCTGCTCTCCAGCGGCATGCTCTACACGCTCGATGCCGCCACAGGTGAGAAGATCCTGCGAAAAGGCCTGCCTTATCCTGGAGGCGCTCCTCTCGTCCTGCCCGTCCGTGAACTCGAACCCATCCCTCCGACGGTTGGAGAAAAATCGGTACGGATTCCCGCAGGCCCCGGACGTTATCTGCTCAGCCTAAAAATCGGACAAGCCAACGCCGACAACGCACCCTTTACAATGGATGGAGATTTTCGGAAAAACCAGTTTCCAACCACTCTCGCCGGTGAATTCGAAACGATCGTCTCGCCTCCTCAATACCGAACCTTTAACCCTCTCCCCACTCCTGAAAGCGGCGTGTTTGAACAAACGTTCCGCTCATTGTCCAAAAATTCTCAACCTTGGGCTGTCGCCGACATGAAACTGCTCACGGTCCCTGACTTCATCGACGCCCGTTTTGGCGAGCTGATTGCCTGCTACCCAGCCTTGGGTACCGTCGCTTGGATCGACCCGGTCAGCGCAGATATTCTCGCAACCGCCCAACTGCCTGAAGGCAAAACGGGCCGTGCTGTCTTGGTTGCCCCCGGAACGGCTCTCGTCGCCAGCGGCAACGAGTTGATTTCCCTCACCCGGGATGGCCAAAGCGAAGTCAAGGCCACTGGACTGACCGACGTGACCGCCCTCGCCTTCGATCCCTCGAATGGCGGATTTTGGGTCGCCGACGGCGGTACCAGCCAGCAGGTCAAATTTTTTGATTCCGACTTCAAGCTCCAAAAAACTTTCGGCCGCGAAGGCGGTCGCCAAACGGGAATTTATCATCCGGAGAATTTCCTCCAGATCTCCGCCATTGCAGCCGATGGAAAGGGAGGGTTTCTCATCACCGAATCCAAGTCCGCGCCCCGCCGCACAGTCCATTTCAGCGCCGACGGGGAAATCCTCAGGGAATGGCTGGGGGGTCAACAGTTCTACACTTTTGCCGCACCCGACCCTGAAAACCCCGACATTCTCTGGATGGATTCCTCTTGGGGCTGGATCATGCAGGTCCAGGTAGACTGGGACCAACGCACTTGGAAAGTTCTCGCTACCTATGAATGGGGCGAAGGCTATTCTTCCGATTTTGTGAACCCTCGAAAGATGGCTCAGCGTCACACCGTCAAACGGCTCGACCTCGATCATGACGGCAAGAACGAGACCTATCTCTACGGCGGAAACATGGGCTTGCTCAAAGTGGACGAAGCCGCCGGGAAACTTCGCCTAGTCAGCGTGCTCGACATCGTCCGTCCCACCGAAAACCTCGAGGAGTGGCGGAAGACGTCCGTCGAAGATCTTCCCAAACCATGGCTGGAGGCCATCGCGCTGGCGGGGGATGATCCCGAGACCAACTTTTCGCTCTATCGCAGCTACGGATGGGCCGATGCCAATGGCGACTACGAAATGCAAGCGAACGAATTCCGGCTCGCCAGACGGAAGAAAGACGAGCGGGATCAGCGAGGCAGCTTCGGTATTCTTGACGACTTGAGCGTGCTCAAACGCGGCTCCCGTACCCAAAATCGCAATGAACCGACTCCGTTTTGGACCCGTTATCCGCTGCAGGGCTACACCGCCAGCGGCTCTCCGATCTGGGATTGGGCTATCTCCGAGCCCCTTTTGCCCCCGACCGCGTCAACCGACATTGAGCGCGCCCGCGCTGTTTTCGTCGCTCCTTCAGGCGATATCTATCAACTCATCCAAGGTCTCGGTGATGGGTATTATTCCATCGGCACCTACAATCTCGGACACGGCAGTTTCTGGCCCGCCAACAAGTCCTCTGCGGTTGGCGTACAAAAATGGAACCCCGAAGGTGAACTCCTCTGGCAAGTCGCCCCCCTCGCTTCCCGCCAAGAAAGGGTGCCGGGCAAAATGCAACACCCGCTCCGCTTTGCCGGCATGGTCAATGGTACCATCGGTGTCTGCGATAAGGTGGTGAACCCTGTCGAATTCTGGACCGAGGACGGACTCTATGCCGGAGGACTTTTTGATCGGCGTGCCGACGATGGATTGCCCATTCGGGTGTATTCGTGGTGGATCGGCGGAACCAGAGGTTACGAAGCCGATACCGGTCAGGCGTTGCTTCAATACGACATGAATCTTGGCGGCTCCCTGATCGAACGGGAAAATGGGGAGGTGATCTTTGTGGGGTCAGGCTGGAACAGTTGCCCGGCCTACCGCGTCACGGGCTGGGACAACTTTGAACGTCAGGAAGGCACTCTGAAAATCTCCGCTCCGGCCGGTCAGCTCGCCGCTCAAGACGGGATCGGACTCCGCGCGGAATTTTTTGCCAGTGAAACCGGAAATGAGCAGCCCGTGCTGGAAACCGTCTCTCCGCGCCTCTGGTTTGAACCCAACCGGGCTGAGAAAAGGAGGATGCCGGAAGTGCTTTGGCCGGAAAAACTCACTGCCTCGATTCCCCAGAACGAGGATTTTACCGCCCGCTGGAGCGGATATCTCGAACCTCGATTTACGGAAGACTACACTCTCGCCCTCTATAAGAAGGAGGGCATCGCTCGCGTCTGGATCGACGGCGAACTCGTAGTGGAGACCACTGACTCACCGAGGGATAAAAAAGCGTTTTCCCAACCCATCCCGTTCCGAGCCGGAAAAAAGGTTCCGATACGAGTGGAATGGAAAGGCACCCCCGCCGACGAGCTGCACCTGAGCTGGGAAAGCCTCAGCCAACCCATCGAGCACGTTCCCTCCAGCGCTCTCTATACTGAAAAGTAGAGTAGCACAGCGAGATCTCGATCTGAACCACTCGCTTCAGTAGTCTCCGATTCTTAGGATCATGGGGATTCTGACGTTCCTGGCAGATTTGCGGCGGTAGGGAAGCCTCTTTTTTAAGATGTTGAAGCGCTTGCCAGCACAAGTCGTCGAGGTTGAAGTAAACGGTCTTTGTGAGGGTCTTTCATGGGTTCTGATAACCAAGTTTCAGGATAGTAATGATTACAATGTGTGACGAAAAATTTGTTTTTGGCGCTGTTCTTTGGCAATTGATAAAAACCTGAATAATAGATATATATATAAATATATATGGGAGATGTTTCAGTTTTGAGAGGAGGTGAGAATTAAGCTTTACAGGATTTGGTTAAAATGTAAGGCTTACAGATTGCCGAGAGATATTTCTCTCCTCAGATCGACCTTTTCGGACACCCTCTATCTCTTTACCGAATACAATTGATCGCTTCTAAACACTCCTTCGTTCCCGTGACCCCAAAGATCAAACCCCAGATAACTACTATGAGACTGACCTATATCTGCCTCCGCGTCTCTCTTGTCTCCCTTTTCATTCCCCGGTCCACAATCAAGGCGGCCGACCGCATATTTGATGGAGAGGCAGGTGCGCCTTACAATTGGACAGACGAAGTAAACTGGGATGGTAACACCGCCATTGCCGATGGAGACAATCTCAGCTTCGGCACATTGATACAAAGCATATCTATGACGAACGATACCGTCGGGCTTTCGCTCGGGTCGCTTACGTTTAACGGAGGAGCCAATGCAATTCTAAATGCTGTCGGTGAAGACAACAACGCACTTTCTTTCAGCGGCGGGATATTCCTGGTGAGTAGTGGGAATACCACCATTGAATCCAGTCTCATTTTGACCGCTGACCAAACTTTTTCCAATACGCTGGCAAACGATAGAGTTCTGACCTTCGGACCGTTGAATGCGAATGCAGCCAATATTTCGATGGGAGTCTACAATCTGGAGCTTCATTCGACCAGTTCTGGTGCCGGTGCTGCCGATATTCGTTTTGGTTTTGGCGGAGCTCTGACGGGTTCGGGCGATATCACTAAGACTGGGGCTGGCAGGGCTACGTTTCGGGGGGACGGATCGGGGTTTTCTGGAGATATTTTTGTGAACGAGGGCGCGTTGATTGCACAGAGTCAACTCGGCAGTGCTTTGGGCAACACGACTGGGAGCACGACCGTGGCATCTGGTGCCACTCTCGTGTTTGAGAATAATCCCAGTAATGGCGAGCAAATCACTGTGGGTGGGCAGGGTGCGGATTGCAGCGCCTTCGCTCCCAACCAGCGCGGTGCCATCGCTTTCACCGGCACCCTCACCAGCCAAACCACGGTTTTCACTTTATCCTCGGACACCACCATCGGATTCAAGGACGCCAACAGGAAGGTTAGCCTGACTGGAGGCATCGACGAATCCACGGGCGGCAGCGGTCTCGAAAAAGTGGGATACTGGGCGGATCCGAACGCCGGGTTCCTCGTCCTCACCGAAACCGATAGCACCTACACCGGCACCACCACGGTTAAAGGCGGCGGCCTGGTGACGCGACAGTGGAAGTACGCTGTTTACGAAGATGGGGCGGAACTGCTCTTCAATCTGGAGCGTGATCCATACGAGATGAATAATCTGGCCGACGATCCGGATTACGTAGAGCGAAAGTGTGGACTGCGTCGGCAGTTGCGTGACGAATGCATCCGAACGGATGTTGGCACTTGGCCGTTTCTATTGGCGCGGATGGCTTAATAGGTGTATAATATGGGAGGTATCCATGGATAGATCTGTAAGAACTCTCGAGCTGAAAATTCAGTTTTGGAAGCCGGGTTTATGTTGAAAAAATCTGAGTGTCGTCGGCCCAGGCATAAGCGCGGATTTGCCCTCATCATCGCTCTTGCCCTTATGGCTTTTATGCTGCTCCTACTGCTCGCTTTGGGAGGGATGTTGAGGGTCGAATCATCCACGCTGCAGCGAGATCAGGAGAAGTTACTGGCTCGGGCGAATACCCAATTGGGTTTGGCGCTCGCCGTAGGAGATCTCCAACGATTGGCCGGCCCGGACCAGCGAATTACGGCCCCGGCCGATCTGGTTGCTGACATCGATTCCGAGGGGGTCGCAACATCCTCTCCGAATGGGATCAATGTTCAGCCCGGGACGCGCTATTGGACCGGTGTCTGGGGAAACCGGAATCCGGATATCAGCTATGCCTTAACTCCGGATCAGATCGATGCCGATGACACCGAGCCAGCTCTTTTGAACTGGTTGGTGAGTGGAAACGAGTCGACCCGTTATGAGCAGTTGCTCGGAGGGGGCGTCGTTCCCGATACTGCCAGTCGTTTTTCTCCGGCCACGACCGTTCAGGGTTTTGGAGCGAGCAGTGATGCGTTCTCCCGACCTGGCTTCTCATCGGGAAGTGGGGTAGTGGAGGGCGTCGTACTCGTTGGATCCAATACCGTTTCGAGCGGGAGTCCCGCGCATGCTCAGGAAAGCTTTGATCGGGGAAATTACGTGGTGGCTCCTCTGGTTGATTTGGAAGCCGACGGTCAGGTGAGAGGCCGCTACGCATGGTGGGTGGGAGACGAGGGCGTCAAGGCCCGCATCGACCTACAGAACGGCTATCAACTGACTGGGGAATCCAACGATCAGATTAACAGTTTCATCACTTCCCAGCGCTCCGGGGTTGAATTCATGGATCAGGATATTGCCGGCACCGCGCAGCTCACTGGCTACGCCCCCGAGTCCCCCTTACTCGGTAAGGTTCTCACCCAGGACCAACTCCCCCTGGTGGGGGCGGACGCGGCCGCACAGGCCAACCTCGCCGCCGGACTGCCAAACCGCTTCCACGACATCACCACCTATTCCTACGGCATCCTGTCCGACACCTATGCCGGTGGCTTGAAAAAGGACCTCACTGCCGACCTCGCCGACACCTCCACCAACTTCGACTACCGACCGGCGGACAGTGACCCGGTATTTCCCCCGGTCAACCCCGGCGAACAAAATCTTCCTACCTGGGGGCAGCTCCGCGCCTGGGCCCGCACGAACCCCGACCCGGATTCCGATGTCGTCGACACTAGCACTGTGCAGGCGCACACCGCCGGCATTGCCCCGGTCATCCAGTTCGCGGCGGTGGGTATGAATTATATGCTCAGCGAAGACAACGGCAGCGGCGACCGCGAGGTCACCTTTGCCCTGTACCCGATGGTAGTGCTTTTCAACCCCTATTCCTATCCCATCAAGGCCGCCGACTATGATGTGGGGATCCGCTTCGGGAAATACAGCGGCGCAACCGATGCCCGCAACACCTTCCAGATCCGAGTCAAGGATATCGACATCGCCACCTACGACCCCGACGAAGACGAAGACCGTAATGACAGTTACGACACGGTGGGCTACATCGACCTGAATGCCATGCGCATCTACCCGGACTCGGAAGCCTCCCAGTCGCAACCCGATACGTTCCTGAGGCTTCGGATCAGCGCAGAGGATCAACACGGAACGGAACAGGACATTCTACCTGGGCAGCGCTTTGCCTACATGCTGACCTCCTTCGCGGTGAACGAATACAGCCATGCCAATCCACCCGAACTTCACCGGGTCGACAGCATCCAGGATGAGATCACCAACTACTTCACACTCCCCCCCCGGAATTTTCCCGGAGTGTTCGCCGACCCGAACGACCACATCATACTCTACGGAAATGAAGGAGCCGCCAACAATCCCCACAACAATCCCACCAGTCTGAGATACATGGAATCCTCGATTACCCTCGCTGATGCAGGGGACCTGTCCTCCACCGACTGGGCCACCAACTTCCCCCGGTTCCGCAGCGCCGCATATAATATTATGACCATGGTCGTTCAGGGGGTCAAATACCAGAGGTTTTGCGTGAATGAGGCGGAATCCATCCCCCAGTCCATTTATGACCGGGTGATGGATGAATCACCCCAGGCCAAAACCGCCTGGAGGTACGCGGCGTTGAACGAAAAAGGTGGCTATTGGGCCAAATCCCCCCTGGCCGGGCAGGCCTGGGGCAAAACAATCCGTTACCTCGCGGACGCCAACCTGCGTGCTCCCCACATTATGGGAACTGCGTACGAAAACGACAATGCCCTAAGTCTTGGCGATTCAGGTCCGCGGTATGCCGCGAGGCCCTTCGGAGCCGTAATTAGTGGCGGAAGGCCCGAGGTTAACAGTCCCCCATACCCCGGTATTTTGTTAGACAGTCCCCATTACAGTTTTGGCTTTCAAAACCCGGGCTCCATGAAGAATCTGCGCGCTGTTCTCTTTGATCTGCTCCCCTCGCCCGACCGCCTGTTATCCCTGGGACAGCTCCAGCATGTTCCCTGGGCGCGTTACAGTTTCCACGGCATCAATCCCTTCGCGAATTCCTATGCTCCGTTGCGGATCGCCCGGGACAGCACCTATCGGGAAAATGGGGTTCGTCGCCCCGGAGATTTGGTCACCAACGGGGTCATCACCCCCGCGAGCGATCCGTTTTACGACCTACCCTGGTTGTTGAACCGGGCCATGTGGGATCGCTATTTTGTCTCCGGGATTCCAGCTGCCCTGAATACCGTCCGGGACGTCCTGCCCAATTCCAGAATGACCGTGGTATACGAGGACACCACACCAGAGGAGGTGCGCTATTCCGGTTCCGGCAACAACCAGGCTTACGACAAGGCCTCCGCCAACTTGATGGTGCAGGGGGCCTTTAATATCAACTCGACCTCCGAGCAGGCTTGGCGTGCGATTCTGGCTGGCCCCAGCGGGTTGCCCCAGAATAGTGACTATGCCGAATCCGACGATAACGTCGAAACCTCGATCCCATATCCCCGGTTCAGCAGGAACCTGACTGCACTGGCCGTGGACGATGGCCCCTACAGCGGATTCACCAGCACCATGACCTTACCAAGCGAAGGGGGGGGCGATATCCGGGCCATGATACAAATGGCCAACCGAGGGCTGTACCTCAACACGCCAGACCTTCCCGGGAACAGCTCCCCGCAGGCCGTCGTGAATGAACTCGCCCGCTCCATTGTCAATGAGATTCGTCTCCGGGGCCCATTCCTTTCCCTCGCTGATTTCGTCAACCGCCCCCTCTCTGATCCGAGTGAACCCGCCGGAATCAAGGGCACTCTCCAGGCCGGACTCGACAACATGGATCCCGCAGTGGCCCAGGTGAACCCCGACTTCCTGATCGACGAATTGGGCGGCAAGGTCACGTCCTTCGATTCGTCGAGCTACTATGCCGCCGACTACCTATGGGACAGTGATCATTTCATGGGTGGAACTGAAACGGGACGGGGAGAGATCAGTAAAGCCCCTTGGGCCATGAGCCCCCTCCAATTAACGCAGGCGGATCTCCTGTCTTCGCTTGGCCCTCTGTTGAGCGCCCGGTCCGATACCTTCACCATCCGCACCTACGGGGAGAAACAAAATCCGGCTACCGGCGTAGTCGAAGGCCGGGCGTGGTGCGAGGCCGTGGTTCAGCGCATGCCGGGATACATCGGTAATGAGCCCTCCGAGGCTCCTATATCCTCGCTGGGGCCACTCAGCGCCTCATTCGGACGCCGGTTCGAGATCATCTCTTTCCGCTATCTCAACCCCTCGGAGATCTGATATGACTCCAAGTACACCCTCTCATTTCCTCAAGGCACTTGCCATCGGTATGTTCGCCTTTTGTCTATCCCAGCAAAGTTCTGCTGTCGGTTCGGCGACTCCTCAAGAGGACCCGCCCCCCACGTTTCAGATTATGTCTATCGTGGGCAGCTATACCGGGCTGTACTACCAGACCGGATCCGACACTTCGTCGGTCAGGTCGATCCGCGTCGGCCGCGGCTTGTCCCGGCCCTTGGCCATCCCTCCCAACGGGGAACTCGTACTGTTCCGCAAAATCCCTCCGCCTCCCGACGCGCCGGAGGGAACGCCGCCGATCCGGGTGCCCGTACTCAGCGCCGAGCTCGAAGGGGATTCCCCGGGATACATAGTGGTGGCACGGCCTCTTGAACCGAAAGAGGCCGACACTCGGTTTTCTTCTGTGGTGGTGCCACTTCCGGACGATTTTGGAGCGGGTACCTGCCTGATCGCCAACCTCAGCTCCTTTCCCAATGTCGCTGCCTCCTTCCATGATGACATTTACAAGATCGCGGCCGGAACCACCCAACTGGTTTCCATTAGGTCGGGCCACAACATGGTCCGTACCGCAGTGCGCGTAAGTGACGACTGGAAGTTGGCCGGCAGCGACACATGGCGACTGAACGAGACCCTTCGTGGATACTTTCTGATCCTGCCCTACATGGAAGATCCGGATTACCCCCCACCATTGGATCCCCCGCCTGTATTGACGCGCATCCATTTCCAAAAAGCTCCATCGCCATGATGGCCGTTTCATCGGGCAGAGACGCCAACTTTAATAGAGATTAATAACAGTAGTAATGAGGTATTCACCTTTTTTGATAAGAGAGAAACATATGAAAAAACGTATTGGAATGTATAGAATAGTGGCCTTTATCTGTTTGGCACTGATGGTTTCCACTGCTTCCGGCCGAGGGCGTAACAAGCAACTTTATGCGGTTCCTGCTCAAGGCAAGATAACCATTGATGGCAAGCTTGATGACTGGGACCTTTCCGGTCAGATTCTCTCTTACGTCGTGCCGGAAACGCAGGACATGCAGTCGGCCCGTACGGCTATGATGTACGACGACGAAGCACTCTACATCAGCGGCATTGTACGCGATACAAGCCCCATGATGAACCGTCATGACCCCAATACGAATCCAGAGAAAGCCTGGGACGCCGACGTATGTCAGCTCTTTTTCAGTCTCGATCCGGATGAAGATCTCCCCCTGAAATATAGCCAGTTCAAGAGACAGCATGACCAGTCCCCGGTCGGTTCCTTGATGATGTGGTATTTCACGGATCGCAAGGAAGCTTGCCTTGCCATGTTCCAGGGCATGAAGTTTAACAAGCCTCTTCGACCTGACCTGCGGGAAAACGGCGTCATACCCCATGAGTATTACAGTGGGGCCTACAGGGAGCAGGAAGATGGCGGCGGCTATACATTCGAGTATCGTATTCCCTGGGAAACGTTCAATTTGAAGCGTGTTCCCAAGGCCGATGATATTCTCGCCATGAGCATGGCCGTCTTCTGGAGCCGTCCGGATGGGCTCAAGACGGCTGGGGGGGCCGCTTGGGCATATGACGTAATGAGTGGCCCGGGATTTTCTTTCCAGAGCAGTGCTGTCTGGGGCAAGCTGGTCTTCTGGCCGGAAAACAATATCGACGAGAGTATGATAACCGCCGGTATGCCTCCGGAGAAACCTCTCCCTTTGAAATTCAGTTATGATGTGCCGGAGGACAGTGAGATTTCGGTGCAGCTCTATAGCGAAGAGGGCGAGATTGTCCGCATGCTGGTGCCGCAGCAATATCGTCGGGCTGGAAAAAATACCGAGATGTGGGACGGTCTTGATGATCAGGGACTTCCGCTCCCCGCTGGCAAGTATATATGGAAAGGTATCTATCACGAACCGATAAAAGCCGAGTGGCGTCTGTCGGTAAATAACAGCGGTACTCCTCCATACCCCACGGATGATAACAAAGGGGGCTGGGGTGGTGACCATGGCCGACCGAGTACGGTCTGTTCAACTCCTGACGGAATGCTTCTGGCCTGGAGTGCATGCGAATATGGCTGGGGCATTATCCGCGTTGATCTTGACGGCAAGAAGATGTGGGGCTCCAAGCACAGCGCGACTTACGTTTCTGCAGATGACAAGCACATCTTTCTGGCCGGGGGGCATGGATTTAACAGCGATCCGAGCGTGCAGATTCTGGATCTCAAGGATTCACGACCCATGAGTCTGGAGAATGGCAAGCCCACCTTTATTGCACCAGAAGGGGGCACTGATGAGACGAATGAAGTCACCGGTCTTGATTGCGCCAACGGCAAGCTCTATGTTTCTTATGCTCAACGAAATCTTATCGGTGTCTTTGACATCAGGGATGGCAGTATCAGTAAAACCCTGGCAGTTCCTTCCCCGGAGCGCTTGGCCGTAGCCAAAGATGGTACGGTGCTGGTCATCAGCGAAGGCAAGATCGTCGCCATAAAAGAAGGGAAGTCTGTTGACTTGATTACAACGAATCTTGATTCGCCCAGCGGTGTTGATGTTGCGGAAGACGGTACCATCTATGTCGCGAACAGAGGTGAACTGCAGAATATCAGCGTCTTTGATCCTTCCGGTAAGTATCTGAAGAGCATCGGCAAGGATGGCGGTCGCCCTGCCAAGGGTCGCTACGATCGTTCCGGTATGTATATGTCTGGTGGTATGGAGCTCGACAGCGAGGGACGCTTGTGGGTTGCCGAAACGACCGATGGCCCCAAGCGGATAAGTGTATGGGATACCGAGAGCGGTGAAAATGTAGACGAGTTCTTTGGTGCCTCTGCTTACTTTGGTTATGGTTACATCGATCCAGACCAGCCAGACATGATGTTTGCTCACTATGTCCTCTGGAAGCTCGATTGGGAGAATCTCAAAGGCTATCCCTACACCACGATCTGGCGCAAGACAGAGCCTACCATGATGGTGCCACCCGGACCCTCCGGGTATTCCAGTGTCACCAGATTTATTACTGCTGAGAATGGCCGTCAATACGCCTGGGGCACAAACCGTCCGTTTTCCGTTTTGAGCTACCGCGATGGGGATCTATTCAAACCCTGCGCCGCTTTCTTTTCTATTAAACGCGAGAAAGGGCAGGAGGAATATCAGGGGACTGAGATTCCCTTTATTGATAGTGATGCGGAAACCTATCCCAACGGTTCTTATTTCTGGCAGGATAAGAATAATGATCAATGCCTACAACCTGACGAAGTGTTGCCATTTCCCGGTAAGTTCAATCACACAAAGTTTGCCTGGTTGCAGAAGGATCTCGGTCTCTGGTTGGGCAATAATACCTTTGTTATGCCCACGGAAATCACCGAGACGGGTCAGCCTGTCTATGACGTGCTAAAGGCTCAGGAGACTGTTTTCTCTGGCAACGTGCAAGGTGGCAATGTGCGCCATGGTTACTTTGCCCGCGATGAGGAAGGCAACCTTTACTCCTTCAACCGTGGTATGCTGGGCAAGTGGAATCCTGACGGTAAGAG
Organism: Puniceicoccus vermicola; assembly: GCF_014230055.1. Classification (NCBI taxonomy): domain Bacteria; kingdom Pseudomonadati; phylum Verrucomicrobiota; class Opitutia; order Puniceicoccales; family Puniceicoccaceae; genus Puniceicoccus; species Puniceicoccus vermicola. The sequence continues at coordinate 26,086 of NZ_JACHVA010000107.1, forward strand.
AGAATGGTATTATGACGATATTGTTAATTGGCATAAGGCATTGAATATGCCGATTACCGGCCCTGGCCGTTTGTGGGGTATGTCCGGTATTATGGGCGGAGTGAGCGATAGGTATTTTGGTACCATGACCTATTTCGGCCCCAACCATATCTTCCGGGATGATGGCATGTATGTCGCCGCTGTTCTAAAGGATGGACGGGTCGGAGGACGCGCCGACAAGAAGGGAACTCAGGAAGGTCAGCCAGAGGGGCAAAATGGTCAGTTCGTTATGCTCAATATTGATGGCGAAGATCGATTTTTCATCATTCATGGTGGACAGGACAGCCGTGTCTGGGAGGTCTTGAATCTCGATACAGTAAAGGATCTAGAAGGGGGTATCTACCATCATAGCAATGAACAGGTCGAACTGGCTGCAGCAGCGATGGAAGAATATAATGCCTTCATCGCCGATACCAAACGCCTGATCATTGTGCGTGGTAAGAGTGCTTTGGAAACATCACAACCTGTGGGCCGTTCGGTGGACAGCAATCGTGGCTTCAAAGCTCGTGTGGCGTATGATGCGGAAAATATGTACTTCAAGTTTGACGTGGATACTCCCTTTGAGCTGACCAACGCCGAGCCGGAGAGTAAGCTTATCTTCCGGGGAGGGAATATCATTGATATCCAGCTCGCTACTGATCTCAAGGCGGATCCCGCGCGCAAGACGCCCGCTCCGGGCGATATCCGTATTCTGATTACCCGTAAGAATGGCAAGCCGTTCGCCATGCTTTATGAAACCAAGGTCAAGGATTTCGAGGGTGAGCCGATTGTTTTCGAATCGCCGACCGGCAGCGAGACCTTCGACCGGATAGAAGTTTTTGAAGATTTTGAACTTACTTATCACAAGACCTTAGGTGGTTTTGAGGCTTTGGTTACCATTCCCCTTGAGGCCTTGGGTATTACCGAGCTCAAGCCGGGCGAGAAGATCAAGATGGATCTTGGTTATATCTTTGGTAACAACCAGGGGACCCGAACTGCGGCCCGTTCTCATGCCCGGAACAATAGCTTTACCGCTAATGTAACCAACGACATTCCCCATGAGAGTCGTTTGGAGCCTGCCGAGTGGGGTGAAGCAACGGTGGAATAACTTCTATTGTAAGTATGGTTTTAAAGCAAACCGTTCAAAGACTTCCTAATGAGAGAGAAAACGCCCCAGCGGACTTTTCGCTGGAGCGCACCCCTTTTTACGGATTGGAGCGCCCAGTACATTAACCTTTTCCTTCCTGAAACCAGGGTAGGGACGGCGCTGCTTCTGCATATTGATGGCGAACTTCACGATTTTCAATATACAGGAGTCGAAAGTTCGCGTGGCGCGCAGATCGTATTGAAACTGGGTTTCGAGGCCGGGGAGGAAAAGAAACTGGTTTTTTCGGATGCCGAACACTACGCGGGGTCGTTGGAAAAGCGGGAGTTGGAATTCGAAACCAATACGCCAATCGGTCACGGTGCGGCTTGTTTGGAAGTGGGGGCAAATTTTCCCTTTCTACGCTTTGGAAATCAAAGGATGGAGGGAGAAATTTGGGGAATTTCGGCACCCTTACGCAGTTCCTTGGTTTGCGAGGGAGAGGGCCCGCTTTTTACCGACTATCATCTTGAGTACACGGACGAGCGAGACGGAGTGTATCGATTAACTTTTCGGTGCTTTAAGCATGAGGATAGGATCGAAGTAACGGAAACCTTTTCACTCGAAATGGGGACGGAAATTCGATGGCGCCTCAATCCTGAAAAGGGTTGGACGCGAATCTTGAGCTGGGATGACTTTCACGCAGAGAAAGAGCCGACGATCGAACCCATCGAAGCTGAGCAACTGGACGGACTCTTGTGTCGGTTGCAAATGCCGGTGCTGACAGAATATTTTATCCCGAATAACCGGGGCTGGTTTGCGTTTTTTGACGACCGGCAGCCATCGGAAGGGATGTTGGGGATTCTGGGACTGGAGGGAGCTTCGTGGGAGGAAGCGCCGGACGGAATGCCGGAGATTTATGCGGCCGAGGGGAAGGTGGAATGGCGAGCCTCTCTGGTGTCTGGACGGCGGAAGTGGTTGTTGGTGAAGGCCCCGCTGGAAGTCGAGAGTTCACCCGAACGGAGGTTTCTCTTTCATCGATTGCATGCCGAATGGAACGCTCTGCGATTGGATCAGGCCTTGGAGGATTCCCGTACTTTGGAGGCAGGGAAGGGAAGCGAGCGCCGACGGAGTTTTTTTCCGGAAGGCGAGGGTCTGCATCCCTTCGTGACCAAGCAAATCGACGCACATCCCACCCTGCAAAATTATCGCGACACCGTCCTCGCCAAGCCGCTGGCGGATTGTTCAATCGCGGAGACGCTTTTTGTCGCCATGATTCGGACCCAGCCGAAAGTGACGGAGGAGCTCAAAACAAAACTATTTGCGAGATTCGAGAGGTGGGTGAGACAATTTCAGGGCTGGCGACAGGGGGAGTTTGACTACAGTAAGTGCGTCATTGGCTTCAGCCGGATGGTTCGCGGTATCCTCATTGCATTTGATTGGCTACAATCAGTGGACGCCTTGAGCCGGGAGGAGAGAATACGATTTGAACATTACTTTGTCTTCGCGGCTCGACGGATTCTGGACGAGGGCCGTTGGCCGCATTCGCGGACCTGGAAGCATCCGAATCATCCGGAGTCCGTTCGAGATTTCTATACCTACGGTGGGGAGCATCGTCCCGATCGATTGGTCTGGACGAATTCGTTGCCGAATTTTCAATCGGACCCGATGTGTGCCTTGATTCATCTGGCCGTTGTGCTGCCGGAGCATCCCGAGGCGGCGGAGTGGCTGCGGGTGGGGCGTGAGGATATCGAGAGGCAGCTCGATGCGTATTGCGGTAAAAGTGGCGCATGGGCGGAGTCGATCAACTACGCGCTTTATACCTTATCGTATTTTGTCATCACTTTCCACGTGTTGAAGAAACAATATGGCATCAACTACTTTCAAGACGCTCGTGTCCGAGGGATGGTGAGTTGGTTGTGCCGCTTCTTTGGCCCTTACGATAAACGTTTTGAAACCTATACGTGGCCGGCGGTGGGTAATTCGATCCTACCGCAAATTCAAGCCCAGTATCTGCTGGCTTACGCGTCCGGGCTAGATGCGGACGATGCGTTGAGGAGAGAGATCTTTGGGATTTATAAGCGGGTTGAGCAGAAGATTCTACTCAAAGAGCACTATGGAACGGTATTGGCAGTGCTAGCCCCGCAAATGCCGGATGAGGTGCCTCCATTGACACAGCTAACGAGTGAAACCATGGATGAGGTTGGTGTATCGATGCGTCACCAACATACCTTCCCGAAGGAGAGCTATTTGTTCCAGAAGATCGGATTCGCCAAAGATCATTACGAAGGGGATGAGACGGCCTTCAACTGGTATGCGAAAGGAGATCCATTTTGCATGGATTATGGCACATACACACCTGAAGCAACAACCGGGGGTGCCCATAATCTGGTGGAAATTGCCGAAATGGATGCACCTTGCCGGGGCTATTTGGCTGATCATTTATTCACTCTCAATGTGGATTATACGCGGTGTGAGGTTCCGGTGACGCAAAAGCTTCTCTGGGGGCATCCGCGATCATTTGAAGAAATTGATCAAATTGACGGGGTGATTGATCGGAAGAAGACCCCCTATTTTTACATAGGCGATAGGAATCCAGTCGGTCCGAAAATTTGGAAAGTTCGACAAATGCTTTACGTCAAGCCGGACTATCTGGTGCTATTCGATCGAGTCATCGGGAAAGCCTCCCATCGTTGGAATCTCCACTTTACGGGAGGTCCAGTCCACCGGCAGGGAAACCAGCTTTGGGCGGACGGACGTTTTACTTTGGATTTGATGGTAACCTTTTCACACCCACTGGATTTTCAACTGGAGACGGGAGAGATGATTCCGAACGCTCAGAAGGAAGAGGATCGCCCCAAGCACGCTCAGCATTTTTGCAGGGTGACCAACAAAACAGACGGTTGCTACCGCGCCCTCGTTTTTGCCAAAGAAAAAGATCGGGAAGTGACGGTGACGTCTGCCGGAAAGAATGGTTTCAAGGTCGAGGCGTCGACCTACACGGATTACGTATTTCTTTCCGATGAATTTATCCGTGAGCATTCCGCGGAATTCGAATTCTCGGGGCGGGCCGGGTGGATTCGGCGTCATGCCGATGGCTCTATTGAGGCCGTGATGGCTGATGGCGACTTGATCGGCGCTTTTGGTAAATGTCTAACCGGTTCAGGGCCATGGCATCTCAATCGTGGAAATCAATGCCCAACCGGGGAAGGGAGCCCGCCGGGGAGGGAAGTAGTAGTGAAGTCGCGCAATTAATAGCGATATTTGCAACCCGGATAGCCGTTGATTCTCAAAAGCCCTCACTTTTGAAGAGTCTTTCGTAGGCCAGTCAAATGCCCTTCTGTCTTTGGCCTGACCCCCAAAAACTGTAAGCGTCCGACATTCATCCCCCTCCACGAGTATTGATGGTGACGACTTCTAAACCAATATGGTCACCATTGCTACATGCAGATGGTGACGACATCTATATCATTGCTGCCAGTTATGAGGCAGGAGTTTGATTTGCTCTTTCTTTTCGGGCGTCTTGGGAGCCTTGGTGAGGACATCGGGCAGCCATGCATGGGGATCGACCCCGTGGATCTCGCAGGTCAGGAGCATGGAGTAGATGACGGCGGTTCGCTCTCCGGCGTCGGGAGAGCCGATAAAGAGCCAGTTTTTCTTTCCGATGGCCGAGGGACGGATTTTGTTTTCGACGAGGTTGTTGTCGATCTCGGCTTCGCCGTGATGGAGGTAGCGGCACAGGCATTTCCAGCGCGCCAGAGCGTAAGAGCAGGCCTTTCCGAGGTTGGACTGGGACAGGCAACGATTTTGGGAGATGGTGATCGCGATTTTGAGCCACTTGAGGATGCGCGCCTGGTCCACTTTCCGCTGCCGGGCTCTCTCGACCGGAGAGAGTCCCTGCTTGCGGTATCGTTCTTCAAAGTCGTAGAGCCTGCCGATGAGGCCGAGGATCAGGCTGGCTTCCCTCGGATGGTCGGACCGGGCGTTGAAAAAGCCCCGGCGGGCATGGGCCCAGCAACCCAGATGGATGATGGCTTCAGCGTTCTTGACCAGAGCGTTGTAGGCCTCGTAGCCGTCGGTCTGCAAAAGGCCCGTAAATCCTTCGAGCAAACGGGTTGCTTCAACGTGCCGACGGGACAGCCGCCAGTCGAAGACCACGCCGAGGCCGGGACTGTGGACGACCCACAGGAAGCCTTGGGAGGTTTTGCCTTTTTTGTTGTCGGGATCCTGGAACCGGACGGGAGTCTCGTCGGCTTGGACGTAGCCGCTTTCGAGCAGCTCCTGTCGCATGTGGTTGTAGAGGGGCTTGAGCCAGAAGGCTACCGTTTGCACCCAGTCGGCCATGCTCTGGCGGGAGATCTTCGCACCCCAGCGCTCGAACATCTTTTGCTGCCGGTAAAGGGGAAGATGGTCGATATACTTGCCCAGCACCACCCAGCCGACCAGCCCCGCGGAGGCGTAACTGCCTTGGACGGGCCTTTCGAGGGCCGGAACCACTACCGGAGGGAGGCTTCGCTCGATGCGGTGGCGGAACTTCAGCCTGCGGATGAGGCGCTTGAAGATCTTCGGCGGGGTGATATCGATCTCGAAGGTTTCTTCGGCCCCTATTTGCTCGTAGAGGTCCGGGTCGGCTTTCACCTCCTCGGGGACGATCTCCACGGTCTCGGCAACCGGCACCTTCTCGAAGCGCTCGATGGCACCCTTGGAACGTTGCCGGGCTTTCGAGCGGATATAAGAGACCTCCTGTCGTTCCATTTGCTTTTGCCGGGTCTCCATCTCCTCCAGGGCGAGCAACGCCTGGTCCCGGTCGATTCTTTCGCTTTTGCCTCCCCCGAAGAGCTGACGCTTGAACCAGGCGATCTGCTGCTTGAGCAGGTCGTTCTCCCGTCGAAGCTCGTCGTAGGTAGGCGGCATTGAGTATCCATACAGTGGATACTTAGATCGGACGGTCAATCCCTTTTTCGCTCATACCAGGCTTTTTCGCATCCTTTTTGCAGATCGATTCCGTTCAAGAGCATGGTCACCGCTTCCGGCTTGAGGCTGAGCTTCTTGCCGTCACTGCCCAAAGGCCAACTGAATCGGCCCTTCTCCAGGCGCTTGGCAAAAACCCAGGCCCCGGTCCCATCCCAATAAAGAGCCTTCAGCCGGTTGCGCGCCTTGTTCGTGAACAGGTAAAGCTTCCCCTCCATGGGATCTTCGAAAAGATGCTGCTCGACCACTGCCCACAGTCCATTGAAGCTTTTGCGCATATCGGTCGGCTCTACCGCCAGCACCACCCGCAGCGAATGAGGTAACGAGAGCACCGCTCACCCCCGGATTCGTTCGATTAACCTCCACAGAGCGTCCTCGTCGCCGGTTCGCACCACGAGCCCTCCACCAAGATCGAGCTCGAAACCGCTCTCCGATGCCGATCCGAAGGGAACGACCATCTCCACAAAGTCGCTCCGGTGCGAAGGTCCATTGCGGTCCCTGCTTTTGCGTCTCTGACCCAGCCAGGAAACGAAGGTGTGGTAGTTCACCCCTTCGCGCCGACAAAACTCCTTCTGCGTCAGTCCGCAGCCCTCGTAGGCCTCCAGCAAACGCTCACGTTCGCCATCGGACAGAACCTTACGGCCCCGTGA